>DATIPS010000037.1 GCA_035471805.1 Acidimicrobiia bacterium
CACTGCTCCGGTTCCATCGAGTCGCAGGAGAAACTCGGGGATCGTCTCGCCATCGGGTCCGGCGGCCACGAGGCTGATGAAGCCCGACCAGAGCTTGTAATTCTTGAGCGTGGTCGCCTCGAGCGCTCGCCGGGTGTCCTCGGTGACCATCGCCTTGAGATCATCGAACCAGGCCTGGCCCAGGTCGTAATCCGTCAGGTCATCCCAATCAAAGGCCATGAGCGTCAACAACAGATCGGTAGCCGGATGCGAAGCGACTTCGACTTCCAGGCCCTTTGGAGCCGGTCGGGTGAGGTCTCTGATCTTGGGGGGGTTTGTAACAGTCATTGTGTGTGCGTCTTTCGTGATCTAGTTCGATGATATTCGAACAGCACGATCTTGTCAACAACTTTCTCGAACAATCTTGACATGCTTCGCATATTGCCGCATTTTGTCGATCTGAACCCGTATACGAAGACGAAACCCGTTTCCGATCGAGGGAACTCGATAGGCGACACGTTCAGATGAGACCTCTGCACCGTGTACCGTTGAGCCAACCGCGACGCCAGACCCCGAGCGCGGGAAGGAGAGACCATGACCCGCTTTGCCTACTTCTGCGGTCACGAGCAATGGCATCCCGAGCAACTCGTTGAGCACGCCCGCCTGGCCGAGGCGGCCGGCTTCGACATGGTCATGGTGTCCGAACACTTCCACCCGTGGGTCGACGACCACTCGGCATCCGGGTTCGCGTTCTCGACCATCGGGGCCATGGCCGAGGCAACCGAGCGAATAGAGTTCACAACCGCAGTCACGACTCCCCTGTTTCGCTTCCACCCGGCGATCGTGGCGCAGGCTGCTGCGACACTCGACCGTTTGTCCGGCGGGCGATTCAACCTCGGAGTCGGGACCGGAGAGAACCTCAACGAAGGTCCACTCGGTTATCCGTTCCCCAACTACGCCGAGCGCGCGGCGCGCATGAGAGAGGCTCTCCAGATCATGAGATGCCTGCTCGACGGGGAGAAGCTGACTTTCGACGGCGAGTTCTACTCGACCGACAGGGCCAAGCTATACAGCCCACCGCTTCACCGTGTTCCGATCTTTCTGGCGGCCGGCGGGCCGAAGTCCGCGACGCTCGCCGCCGAGCTCGCCGACGGGGTGATCACATCCGTGAAGGACCCCGACGAGACCAAGGCGAACGTCATCGAACCGCTCAAACTTGCTGCGCGAGATGCAAGAACGGTGCTGGCGACGCGCTGGACGCTGCACGCTCGCGATGAGGATGAGGCCTGGGAAGTCCTGCGACCCTGGCGAGGACTGCGGGCGCCCGGCCGGTTGGAGGCGGTCGATCCGGCCGACCTGCGCGAGCGGGCCGATCTCATGCCCCGTGAGGACGTCATCGGCCGCTACAAACTCGCGTACGAACCGGCCGAGATCATTGCTTCCTATCTGCCGCTGGTGGAGGAAGTCAAAGCGGACGTGGTCACGTTTCAGATGGCCTCGCGTGATCAAGAAGGCCTGATCGAACTCCTCGGCAGGGAAGTCCTGCCCGAGCTGCGCGCACGGTGATTCCACCCGCGCAACTATCCTTGCGGCGAAACGGAAAAGAGGTGCGATGAAGGACAAAGGCGAGATCCTCATAGATGTCCGCGATCCCAGCTACGGCGCCTTCGCGGAGAGCTTCATGGGCGCGACCGGTCACCCCACGTCGGTATGCCACGGTCCCGGTGAGTCTCACCCGTGCCCGGTTCTCGAAGGAGCTCATTGCGAGCACCTCGAGGATGCACACGGTGTCGTGTTTCAGTTCGACCTCGACGACCCGGTTATCCGGGAGGTGCTGCAGAAGTACAAAGAGATCGTCCCCCTGGAGATTCCGGTCCGGGTCGTCGTCACAGACGAGCAGCGCAAGAAGTACGAGGACCTTCTGGACGGGTTCGAAGTCTGGGGCCGGGAACCGACGGTCGCCGACCTCGATGGATTCGCGGCCGAAGTCGAAGCGGCAGACTATGCCGCAGAGGCCGGGACGGACTCCTAGCCCGACAGCAGCTCGAGCAAGCCCTCCAGGGCATTCTTGACGCGCTCGCTGTTGCGCCGCTCGACCTGGCGCAGGTAGGCGGCTTCGATGCTCGCCACCTCATCCTTGATCATGGCCACCACGGCCGGATCTGTGGTTCGCCGGATGAGAGACTCCAACGCGGAGGCAAAAGGGCCGCCGAATGTGGCCAGGAGATCCACCTGCCAGCCGTATTCGGTCGAACGGACGAACCATTCGGCACCGGCAGGCGCCGTCTGAAAGGCCACCGGATAGGAGACGAACTCGATCTCGCGCACCCGCTGAGGGATCGAAGTGCGGAACTCTATGTCCTCGATCGATTCCCCTACGAGCTCCGGGAAGCCTTCTATGAACGACATCCAGAAGTTTTCGGCAACTTCGACGGGCACCCCGAGGTCCAGCATCGAGGCGAGTTCCTCGGTTCCTCCCCCCTCGAGCGCCACGATGATGGCGAGCTGACTGTCCGAGGTGAGACGCCGGATCGCTTCCACGTCCTTTCGCATCAACGCCGCCACCATTTGATCGACCGCCAACTCGGGGCGTTCGGGAAGCACAGGGTGAGTCGTAGTCGTCGTGACGGCCGCCGGATCGGATCCACAGGCGGCGACGACCACGGCAACCAGGAGCACGACGGCGATTGATCGATTCACGAACCGACACCCTAGCCGGGCGGCGAGCCCCCCTACACTGCGCATCCCCTAGCAAGGACTGTCGTGCGAATCGGCCTGCTGGCTGCTCTTCTCGGCCTGATCGCCGGTCTGACCGGTGGCCTGTTCGGCATAGGCGGAGGGCTGGTTGCCGTGCCGGGCCTGGTCCTCCTATTCAAGATGGCTCAACATCGTGCCCACGCGACGTCGGTGACCGCCATCGTTCCCATTGCAGCTGCTGCCGTCGTACCGTTCGCGCTCGACAGTTCTATCGATTGGGCGACCGCAGGATCTCTGGTGATAGGTGCCATCGCAGGTGCGTTCCTCGGCGCCTGGTTGATGGGACGGGTCGACGAGGTCACGCTGGCCCGGGCGTTTCTCCTGATCACGGTCGTGGCGGGCTTGCGACTTCTGATGCTCTCAGAGGTCGACCCCGGTGCCATCCTCACCCCGACCGGCCCGCTCGGCACGCTGCTGTTGATACTGACCGGATTGGCCGCGGGCGTGCTCGCCGCGCTGCTGGGAGTCGGCGGAGGCGTTGTCTTCGTTCCTGCACTCGTGGTGCTGTTCGGGCTCGAACAGCACCTGGCCCAGGGAACCTCCCTGGCAGCGATCGTGCCGACCACCCTCGTTGCCTCACTCCGCCATGCCCGGCGCGGAAGGGTGGACTGGATGCTGGCCGCCGCCGTCGCATTGGGCGGAATCGCCGGCGGGCTACTCGGCGCGGAACTGGCTTTGGACCTGGCCCCCGAACTGCTGCGCAGGCTTTTCGTCGGTCTACTGATGATCGTTTCGATCCGAATGGCCGCCAAGACCCGCAGAGCTCAGACCTGAATCGTTCCCGACTTCCACAGTGCCGAACGACGGGCTGGATCCCCGAGTTCCGCCTTTCGCCACAGATACAGCAGATACAGGAGGCCGGCGATCTCCTGAACGAGCCGCCACGGATCGGACACGACCCGATCCAGGAAACCGGTCCAATAGAAATCCGGTCCCGGCGGGAAACCCCACCCGAACGCAGGCCACAGGAAGGTCTCCTTGACCGCCCACATGGCATCCAGGGCGAGATGGAACAGAGCCCCCACCGCCAGCGCCATCATTCTCTTGCGCCGGACACCGCGCCGGGTCATCAGCAGCACGATCACCATGAGCAGCGAAGCGAACAGCAGCGAGTGCCCGAATATCTGACCCGACGCGAAGGTGTCGGCGAAGAAGATCGTTCCGATCGGCTTGTCGAGGAGATCCGGGAGTACCGATCCGAGCGCCAGGAAGCGAAGATCGACGTCCGGATCCCTGAATACGTAGCGAAAGGCCAGGATCGTCCCGCCGACGTGCCAGAAGATCACGGCCGATCGAGTGCCTCGTTGGCAAGACCGTCGGCTCGCGTGTTGGCTTCGCGTCGCACGTGTTCGAAGTCAACACTCGGCAACGCTTCGACCAGCCTCCGGACCTCTTCATAGAGCGGTTTGAGATTGGGCGCCTTCACCCTGTATTGCCCGTCGAGTTGTCGAACCAGGAGTTGAGAGTCTGCACGGACGAGCACATCGTCGGGGTCGAACATTCCGACGAGTTCCAGTCCGGCGATCACGGCTTTGTACTCCGCAACGTTGTTCGTCGTGTGACCGATCGGCTCGCTGATACTGGCGACCTCCTCGAGACCTTCCGGGGCCTCGAAGTAGATGGCGGCTCCAATAGAAGACGGGCCGGGATTCCCGCGCGAAGCACCATCCGTGTAGATGACGAATCTCCTGCTCATAGAACGAGGATTCGACGGCAGTGCAGGCACAGGGGTGGATCCTCTGCGGCCACTTCGAGTTGTTCGGCGGCCGAGAGCGCCAGATGGCATCCGCCGCATACGCCGTCGACGAGGCGGCTTATCGCCACTCCCTGCTTGGCAGCGCGCAGACGTTCGTACATGTCGAGGAAATCGGGCGGGATAAGGGGAACGATCTCCGCCTTGCTGGCTTCCCGCCTGGCGAGTTCGGCATCGATCTTCTTCCACGCCTGCGCAACCTCAGCCTCCAACCCGGCCTCGACTGCTTTCAACTCTTCGTGTCGGGCACCGGCCGCGCCGGCTCGCTTCTCCAGGCCTTCGCGTGCGTCGATCAACCCGAGCACGAGATCCTCCATCTCGCTTTGCTTCGCACGCAGGGAAACCACTTCGTTGCGCATGTTCTCGGTCTCCCGAGCGCTCATACCGCCTGCGAAGAGTCGCTTCTCTTCACGTCCCAGCTTCTCCTCGAGGATCTCCAGCTCACCCTCGGCCTTGTCCAGATCACGCGAGGCCAGTTTCAGCTCGGCATCGAGTTTCTCGAACTCGCCTCTGGCCGCCACCGTCGCCCCGTGGGCGGTCTTGTAGCCGTCGAGTATCGGCAGAGTTCCTCTGTTGTGGAGAAGCCGGTCGATGTCGAGATCCACATCCTGAAGATCGAGCAAATCACCGAAACTCTGCAAATCTTTCATCGACGTCCCCATGGGTTGGTGTTCAGTTTTGTGAGATCTCTCGCCTCGACCGCCAAGTCTGCCACTGCAGCGTACAGCCGATCCATACCGGGGCGCTCGGTTGGGGCATGTCCCGCATCGATGACGGCAATACCCCTGTCCAGGGCGTCGACCGCCTGGTGATGAGCGACGTCGCCGGTGACGATGACATCGGCACCAACGGCGGCCGCAGCCCCGATGAGGCCGCCACCCGACCCCGGAACGACGGCGACGACCGAAACCGGCCCGTCCTGGTCGCCCGCAATCCGAACCATGCCCGAGTCCAGCTTCGATTCGACGATCCGGGCCAGCGATGCCAGATCGACCGGCTCGGCCAGCGTGCCGACTCGGCCCACGAAGCCTTCATTGGAACGGGCGGACAGCAGGTCGTAGGCAGGCTCCTCATAGGGGTGGGCTGCGACGAGCGCGGCGATCACGGCGTCAGCACGGGCGGCCGATACCGCCATTTCCAGACGAACCTCGGGTTCCTCGTTCAGCACGCCTCTGGCGCCCGCCCAGGGTGAAGTGCGGCTCGAAGGATTGAACGTTCCGACACCCTCGGACCTGTATGAGCAACCGTGGTAGCGACCGATTCTTCCGGCACCCGCCGCAGACATCGCAGAGAAGACCTCATCCACACCGGCCGGCGGAACGAAAGTGACGATCTTGACGCCGGCCGGGCCTTCCAGAGGGCCGAAACCGCGCCCCGATCCGACGCCCACCGATTCGGCAAGTGCATCGGCGGCGCCGCCGGCTGCGACGTCGAAAGCAGTGTGGACGACCGCCAGGTCGACGCCCGCCCTCGCCAGCCGCAGCGCACGTCCACCGGGTGAGGTGCCTGCGATCAAGGCAGTGGTGGGGCGAAACAGGAGCGGGTGGTAGGTCACGAGCAGGTCGGGCGGATCGGCGACCACCCGGTCAACGACGACCTCGGTCACCTCGTGGCACACCGCCACACTCTTCACCTCGGCCGCCGGATCTCCTATCTGCAGTCCGACCGGATCCCATCGGGCCGCCTTGCCCTCCGGCACGAGGGACGAGAGGAGTTCGTGCACTTGCATCGGGCGGAATAGTACCCGTGCCCGTCTACAGCACCAGCCAGACCGCCACGGCGCCGCCTGCAGCCGCACCCAGGACGCCGATCACCGTTCGCAACGACTTGCGATCGCCCACCCCTGCGACCAGGGAGGCCTTGACCAGCGTATTGGTGGCAACCGCCAGGAGAACCGCGCGGGCCCCGTCGGCTGCCCCGAGGCCGTCGTTCACGAGGTTGGCCATGGACAGGTTGATCGCGTCGACATCGTTGATACCCGACAATGCGCCCACCACGTTGAGCGCGGACGCCGAGAACCGGTCGAGGAGCAGCTTGGCGATGAAGACGACCCCTGCATACAGGGCCCCGAATTGAAGAGCCACCGACAGAGTCAGCGGATTCTTGATCTCGATTGAATCCACGGAGCCTGCCTCTCGGCTGGACCGTATCCACGCCCAGACCGACGCGGACAGCACGAAGAGGCCGAGGCCGATGAGCGGTGCAGCAAGGCTCTCCGCCATGGCCGGCGCGACGACGAAGGCGAGGGCGAGCACGCGGAAATACATGAGGCCGGAGGCGCCGAGGATCCCGGCCTGAAGGGAGTGGCGAAGGGCCGGCTCACCCCGCGACATCCGGGAGAACCCGAGAGTCACCGCCGTGGACGAGATCAGCCCTCCGACCAGGCCGGTAAACACGAGTCCTCCACTGCCCTTGATACGCATGGCCAGGTAACCGGCCAGGCCGACCGCGGAGACGAGAACGACCATGAGCCAGATCTCCCGGGGATTGAACGCATCGAAGGGCCCGAATGAATCATCCGGCAGGAGCGGGAGGATTATGGCGGTGATCACGCCGAACTGAACCGCAGCCCTGACATCCTCGTCGGAGAATCTCCCGGCCATCCTGTGCAACGGGGCCTTGGCCCAGAGCAGAGTTATGGTCCCAACCGTCAAAGCCAGCGCAACCACTATCTCGTCGGCCCACACCAGAGCACCCACACCGAAACTGATCACGGAAGCGGCTTCGGTGGTCGTACCCCAGTCGCCGGTGGCCCTGAACGTGAAGACGTACGACACGATGATGAGAGCGAGCGCCGCGACCGCCCAGAACAGCCACGCAACAGGACCGTATTCTTCGGCGGCGAACCCGCCCAGCGCGCCGAGGATGGCATAGAGAGCGAACGTCCGCGCGCCGGCATACTCGTCGGGATCGCCGTCGTGGGCGGTCTGCCGCTCGAGCCCGATGACGGCGCCCAAGCCTGCCGCCACGAGAAACGCAGTGATCATCGCTCCGGTGCCGTCCATCGTTCGAAACTACTCCTCCGTCCGGGAGTTGAGTCGTCCGAGGGATTCGGGAAGGTCGGACCACGAGATGATCATGGGATCCGCTATTGCCCGTCTGATCTTCCTCCGGCCCCGCTCATCTCCGCCGGTGAACAGAACGGGAATCCGGCGCCCCTCCGGATCATCGCCCAGTGCCAGGGCCACATCGCGAGCGCGGTTCGGCGCAGCCTCCAGTGAGATGACCACCGCCAACGGAGGATGCTCGAGGGCCATCGCCACGGCACGCACCCCGTCGTCGGACTCGGTGATGACGTCCCAGCCCATCTGCTCGAGCTCGGCCGCCATTCCGATGACCTCAGACCAGTTCCAATGGAGCAGCAACACCGGGGCCATGGCCGAAGGGTAACGGGAGCCGGAGACCGCCGGCTAGTTGA
>DATIPS010000038.1 GCA_035471805.1 Acidimicrobiia bacterium
TCAGCCCCTATAGGTTCCGAATGTCGCGCGAAAACCGGTGTTGTCTAACGTGCAACCCATGGAGAGACGCCACAACTACCACATGACGCCCGGAGAATTTCGCGCCGCCGGGAACGCAGCCGTGGAATGGGTGGCGCGCTACCTCGAAGAAGTCGAGAGCTACCCGGTGCTCTCACAGGTCGAACCGGGTGACGTTCGTAGCGGCCTGCCGGCGCATCCGCCGCAGATCGGTGAGCCGTTCGAGGCCATGCTGCGCGATCTGGACGACATAATCATGCCGGGCATCACCCACTGGCAGTCGCCCAACTTCTTCGCCTACTTCAACGCGAACGCCTCCGGACCCTCGATCCTCGGGGAACTGATCTCGGCGGGACTCGGCAGCCAGGGCATGTTGTGGGCCACCAGTCCGGCCGCCACGGAACTCGAGACACACGTGATGGACTGGCTGGTCGAACTGCTCGACCTTCCGGAAGTGTTCCTGTCGACGGGTTCGGGGGGTGGCGTGATCCAGGACACCGCTTCCTCCTCGACGCTGGTCGCCATCCTGGCGGCGCGGGAACGGGCAACGGAGTTCACCACCAACGACACGGGCAATCTGGGCAATCTGACGGCCTACACATCCGGCCAGGCGCACTCGTCGGTCGAGAAGGCCATTCGAATCGCCGGCATCGGGGCGGCCAACCTGCGCCTCGTCGACGTTGACGAAGAGTACGCAATGCAACCGGAGCACCTCGAACGGTTGATCCTCGAAGACATCGCGGCCGGCAAGACCCCGGCCGTCGTAGTCGCCACTATCGGGACAACGTCGTCAACCGCGATCGATCCGGTGCGGCGAATCGGCGAAATCGCCAGGAAGTATGGAACTTGGTTCCATGTCGACGCAGCATTGGCGGGATCGGCCGCCGTGCTGCCCGAGATGAGGTGGCTCAACGACGGGGTCGAGTTCGCCGACAGCTACGTCGTGAATCCCCACAAGTGGTTGTTCACCAATCTGGACTTCTCGGCCCTCTTCCTCGCCGACCGGGCGTCTTTGATCAAAACCCTTTCGGTTCTTCCGGAATACCTCCGCAACGAGGCGACCGAGTCCGGCGCGGTAATCGACTACCGGGACTGGCAGATAGGCCTCGGCCGGCGGTTCCGCGCCCTGAAGCTCTGGTTCGTTCTGCGCCACTACGGCGTCGAGGGACTGCAACATCATGTCGGAGAACACCTCCGCCTGGCCAGGTTGTTCAGCGGGTGGGTTGAGGACCATCCGGATTTCGAGCCGGCCGCACCCGTCACCGTGAACCTCGTGTGCTTCCGGCACGTCGGCGGCGACGAAGTGAACCAGCGCATCGTGGACACGGTGAACGCCTCAGGCGAAGCGTTCTTCACGCACACCAAGCTCGACGGCCGTTTGACCCTGCGGATGGCAATCGGTCAGACGTATACGGAAGAACGGCACGTGCGCCGGGCATGGGATCTGATTGTGAACGCCGCCCCCTGAGCCCAAGTTTTCTCGGCAATACTGTTCATCCCCAGCGATGACGGTATTGCTGAGAAATCCAAAGACGTATTCTCGGCAATACTGTTGATCCCCAGCGATGACAGTATTGCTGAGAAAACCCAACTCCCTTGATATACCCCACCGGGTATGGTACCTTTGCTGATCTCCGAGACCGCGGCCCTTCTCCCCGGGCCGCTTCTCACGTGACAACAACGAGGTGACACCATGAAGACTCGAATCATCGCCGCAAGCCTCAGCGCAGTCGTGTTGCTCGGAGCCTGCGGTTCGGGAACCGCGACGGCCGACGCACCTGCCACTCAGTCGATCCAGTTGATCAACCCGGCGGACGCCAACCAGCTCCTCGCCGACAACGAAGGATCGAGCGATTTCGTCATCCTCGACATCCGCACTCCGGAAGAGTTCAACTCAGGCCGAATCGCCGGTTCCGTCAACATCGACTTCTACCAGGCGAACTTCTCCTCCGAGCTGGACAATCTCGACAAAGACAAGACCTACTTCGTCTACTGCAACTCCGGGAATCGATCCGGGTCCGCCATGGGGACCATGCGTGATCTCGGATTCGTCGACGTCTACGACCTGGCCGGCGGCATCCAGGCCTGGTACAACAGCGGATTCAACATCACTCAGTGAGCCGCAGGGCCTCGAGCCCGAGCCCCGACCTACGAGCGACCGGCTACCCCCCGATGTAGCTCATTTCGACCTTGTCGAGACCCCCGGTCGCCGAAGACCTGCGCTCCGAGTAGTTGTCTTCCCGCTTTGCCCACACATCGGCCAGCACCGCGCCGATTTCCTCATCCGTGGCCCCAGACCGCAAGAGGGCGCGCAGATCACGCCCCCATGCGGCAAATAGACAGGTGTACAACCGGCCGTCTGCGGATATCCGGGCGCGCGTGCAAGTGGAGCAGAACGGCTGCGTGACGGACGTGATCACCCCGATCTCACCCGCCCCGTCGACGTACCGCCAGCGCCGCGCTACTTCCCCCGGATAGTTGGCTTCGATCGGTTCGAGTGGGTATTTCTCTCCGATCCGACCGAGTATCTCGACCGCGGGGACGACATCGTCGAGCCGCCAGCCGTTCGTCGTGCCGACGTCCATGTATTCGATGAAGCGGACCACGTTGCCCGTTCCTCGAAAGTGCCGTGCCATGTCGAGGACCGAGTCGTCGTTGACCCCGCGTTTGACGACCATGTTGATCTTGACCGGCGCCAACCCGGCGGCAACCGCTGCCTCTATCCCGTTCAGCACTCTCTGAACGGGAAAACCGACGTCGTTCATCTTCATGAACACGTCATCGTCGAGGGAGTCGAGGCTAACGGTCACCCGACGAAGCCCGGCCCCGGCGAGGTCGGCTGCTTTGCGCTCCAGAAGGACACCGTTGGTCGTGAGGGTGATCTCACGTAGGCCGTCGATCCCCCCGAGCATGGCGATGAGGTGCTCGAGATCTGTCCGCAGCAGCGGCTCACCGCCGGTGATTCGCACCTTCTCGACCCCAGCACGCACCGAGAGCGCCGCCACTCGGGCAATCTCCTCGAACGACAGAAGCAGATCACGAGCGAGGAACTCGTACTCCCTGGAGAAGATCTCCTTGGGCATGCAGTACCGGCAGCGGAAATTGCACCGGTCGGTTACCGATATGCGGAGATCTCTGAGCGGCCGTTGCCGGGTATCCGTGAGCATGAGCACCGACGCTAGCGCGTTCCGGGAGTTCCTAGGAAAGGCTCATGAAGAGGCGCTCGAGTTCCTGCGGCGTGTATCCGTCCTTGACGGCACTCTCCTCGTCGATCACGCATTCGCGGAGTTGTGAGGCGAGAAGCTTGAATCCGACCCGTTCCAGCGCTTTGGTGGCCGCCGCTACCTGCTGGAAGACCTCACGACACTCGCGGTTCTCCTCCATCATGCGAATTACCCCGCCGATCTGTCCCTCGACGCGCCTGAGACGTCGGATGGATTCCTCGACCGTGTTCGGCTCAAACTGCATATCCGTTCCTTCGGCTGGTACCGGTACCCCGTAGGGTACCCTATCCACCCGGCTGACGGGATTGATAAAGAGCCTCAGTACACTCCAGCCGGTACTCGAGCTTTTCACCTCGGAGAGCGAATGCAGATCGAACAAGTCGAAGCAGACGCCTGGCAGTCATGGGTTGAGAAACACAACGCCGTTCTGCTCGACGTTCGTGAACCATTCGAATGGGCCCAGACCGGCGTCCTGCCGGGCTCAAAGCTCATCAGCATGGGCGAACTGCCCGTGTCCCTCGACCAGATCCCCTATGAGAACCCGATCCTCGTTGTGTGCAGAACCGGAAACCGCTCCCAGCACGCGGCGGCCTGGCTGGTATCGCACGGTTATAGAGCGGCCAATCTCGCCGGCGGGGTTCTGGAGGTCGCCAGAGTCGCGCAAGACACCTCTGAGGCTTGAGGGCGCCGGTACTCATCCCCGCTAGACCGGCTGCACCCGCAAGCTCTCGACCGCCACCAGGAAGGCCTCTTCATCGCTTCCGGTCTGTTGACATTCGAGGCGGGAACAGGTGAGGACCAGTCTCGAAGCAAACAACTGGTGCTGCAGCATCGGGACTCTCCCACCGTGGATCCAGCGGTAGCGGCGGTAGATCCGGCCGCCCACGGCCGACTCCGCGAGAACCTCGTAGTCCGCAAACCGGCGCGACTGGTCCGACCGGGCGGCTGCGGCGGCCGCCGCCGTCTCACCGGCGAATCGACTGAGCGTGATCGATGAGCGCACGCCGTCTACTTCTGCCCCCAGGAAGACCGCCAGGTGATGTGGTGTGGCCAGCCGCGGCCACCGGGCCGGAACCGTGAGGCTGTACCCGGCGCCTGCAAAAACGATCATGGCCATAGCGACGAGATCCAGTCGACAGCGCCGTCGACAACACCGAGGGTCCCTTCCGCCACCGCGCCGAGATCGATCTCGATGCCCCAATCGAATCCGCCGCCGACGCCCAGAAAGGCTGAGGCACCGAAGTCGAACTCGAACACACCATTCGTGAAACCGGCTGCAGCATCGATCTCGACTCCGAAGCCGATTCCCGCCTCTCCGCCGGCCGTCATCCGCGCCGGCCCGTGCGCCACGGCAACTTCGCCGGCGGCGGCCATGCCGACGAAGGCCCCGACCGCACCCACGAACCCGCCGTCACCATCGGATACATCGAAATCGACCGTGCCTTCGAGCGACGCGGACCCGCCGACGAACGCCGCCAGCTCCGTGTCGAGGCAGCCGGCGTCGAGACCGTGTTCGACGCGGGCCAGGTCAAGGTCCAGACCGATCTCGACACCTGCGGACATTCCCCGGCCGCTGGTCCCGACCCAGGCCAGCGAATGACCCTGCACGGCCAGTGCCGCGACGGAGAACGTGCCGAGGCGACCGATGCGTTCCGCCTCGCCGACGGAAACCCGATGGCTCCACTCGCCTCCGGCCAGCCGGCCACGCAGTTGACCATCATGATCGCCGGGCGTGCCCGACTCCCACGTCTCCGAAGACCCCACCACTCCGAAGACACGCACGTGACCCGGAAGGGCATCGGACACAGGCGCTTCGAACCAAGAGCCCCGGAAGTCCGCCAAGACGGACTTCCGGCGGATGTCGTGCACAGATCCTTCGAGCGCGGCGGCCGCAGCAGTCAAAGCCTCGACGGCACCACCGGAGGCACGATCGGCGGCGTGCACAGCCCTCCCGCTGTATGCGATCTCGGCGGCGGCCCCGGCAAGCAGCACCGCTAATCCGGCCAGGCC
Organism: Acidimicrobiia bacterium; assembly: GCA_035471805.1. NCBI lineage: Bacteria > Bacillati > Actinomycetota > Acidimicrobiia > Acidimicrobiia bacterium. The sequence goes on from DATIPS010000038.1 coordinate 5,253, forward strand.
GCCTTGATCGACGAGTCGAAAGTCTGCCACCTACACCCACAACCGCTAGTAGGAGGTTAAACTATCGCTAACTATCGCCGACTGTCAATGGCGGGCTCGCTTCCCACCCTGTTTCCCCCCGTGATCGAACGGCTCCCATCACCCAGGACCCGAGCCCAAGCACCACTACTGCGGCAAGTACGAAGCCGCGCACGAACGGGATGAGCATGGTGACGAGGAAGATGCCGGAACCCGCGAGGAAACCAAAGAACGCACTGCGAGCCGGAGCCAGCTTCAGTCCTACCGCAGTCAGTACGGGGACCGGGGCGACCAGCACGATCAATGCGAACAAACCGGCCACACCGATCGCCACTGGTATCAAAGCCAGCGCGAACGGGAACGCAACGTCCGGGTCGGCCGTCCCCGCAATCACTGCGATCACGGCAGGAATCAGAACCGGCACCGGGAGCATGAGCAATCCGGTCACGATGACGCTCCCCCAACCGACCCGCACCGACTCCACCGCGTTGCGAAGGGACCGCGGTGCCAGCCAGAACAGAGCCAGGCCACCGCCCACGAACAACAGCACCCCGAGTATCGCTCCTACCAGAACTACGGCCCGCAGGCGGATGTTCTGCCTGGTCGGCTCCCGCATTATCAGCTGGCCGCCGACCTCCGCCGAGTCGTCGACCGTCGCCGGATCGGGCGATCGATATCCGAGATCCCCGACGACGGAGGCACCTTCCAGCACGTCGAGGGCCCCGACCGTCATCTCGAAGTCGTGTCCGATGTCGCCGGAAATGCGGGTCGTGCCGATCGTCTGACCCCACACGAATCCTTCGACGAGGCCGGCGAGGTTCAGCGACCAGCCCCAGACGAGGAGGTCGCCTCGCACGCTACCCGTGATCTCGGTCGAGCCGGCGACCACGACGACATCCCGCTCGACGATCCCCGCAACCGACACGGAACCGGCAGTCGCGCGGACGGACCCCTCGACCGTCCCGTCGATCACAACACTGCCGGTGACGGCGATCACGTCACCCGTGACGAGACCCCGAATGCGCACCTCGGTCCCCGAGAAGGCGATGAGGTCGCCGTCGATGGTGCCGCGCACGTCGACTGAGTTTCCGACGGCGTAGAGGTCTTCCACTATGACTTCATCGACTCCGACCACGACGAAGTCGGCGGTGGCCCGGTCCGCCCCGAAAGCAGGCACGGCGGCCGTCACAAAGAGCCCGAACACGAATAGGAAGCTGATGACCCTGCGGAAACTCACACACCGAGGCTAGTGGCCTGCCGGAAGTGTTCGACGGAGAGCAGGTGGGCCGTACTGGTCCTGCCGCTGGTAGCTTGGCCTCACCCGAACGAGCGGAGGTGACTCGTGGCCGGCCACACTGGGCTTTCAGCATGAGAGAGATCGGCATCGCCCTGCTCGGGTCGAAGTTCATGGGAAAGGCACACTCGAACGCGTGGTCGCAGGTGAGTCGGTTCTTCGACGTTCCCCGGTTGCCCGTGCTCCGGCACATCGCCGCCCGCGATGCAGCCTTTCTCGAGGCTTTCGCCGACCGATGGGGGTGGAACCGATGGACGACCAACTGGGTTGAAGCGATCGCAGACCCCGAGGTCGACCTCGTCGACATCGGGACACCAAACCATCTACACCATGATCAGGCGATCGCGGCGATGGAGGCCGGCAAGGACGTTGCGTGCGAGAAGCCTCTAGCGGGGACACTGTCGGACGCCCGGTCGATGGCCGCGACCGCGGTCCGCACGGGTCGGCAGACCTTCGTCTGGCACAACTACCGCAGAGTCCCGGCCGTCGCACTTGCCAGGCAACTCGTACAGGAAGGGCGGCTGGGGCGGATCTATCACGTCAGGGCGGCGTACCTCCAGAGCTGGGCCGGGCCCGACACGCCGTTGGACTGGCACTTCTCACGGGACCAGGCAGGCACGGGCGCACACGGTGACCTGAATGCTCACATCGTCGACATGGCCCGTTTCGTCACCACCGACGAGATCACCGAGGTCATCGGGGCAGCGGAGGAGCGTTTCATCGACGAACGACCACTTCCCGGCTCCCCGACGGACCGCGGACGGTCGACGGTGGACGACGCGGTGTTGTTCCTCGCCCGGTTCGAAGGCGGCGCGATCGGGAGCTTCGAGGCGACACGCCTGGCGACGGGTTTCAAGAACTCCAACCGCATGACCATCCACGGCGAGTCCGGGGCGCTGAGCTTCGACTTCGAGGCGATGAACGAACTGCAGTTCTTCGACGCCACCGAGGAGCCCCGCCTTCAGGGATGGAGGAAGATCCTCGTGACCGGGGCCGATCATCCCTACGCATCCAACTGGTGGCCGGACGGCCACTGGCTCGGCTACGACCACACCTTCACGCACCAGGCCGCCGACATTCTCACCGTTATCGACGGCGGCGAGCCCGTCGTGCCGATACCGGATTTCGCAGACGCCCTGCAGACCCAGCGCATCCTCGAGGCTGCTTTGATCTCGGCTCGAGAGCGGTGCCCGGTCTCGATCGCCGACCTGGTCACGTGACGTCCAGGTACCAGAGTTCGACCGCCGAAGCCTCCATCGAAGTGGACGTGGCGGCCGGTTGCCGGCTTTCCTCTCTCGAGATCCGCGGTCGGCAAATCCTCGTCACCGGGGCGTCCCGGCCGATCGACTGGGGCCTCTATCCCATGGCGCCCTATGCCGGCCGCGTTCGGAATGGTCGCTTCGCATTTGCCGGCTCGACGCACCGGCTCCGGGTAACGGATGGAGACCATGCCATCCACGGCACCGTGCTCGATCGGCCGTGGACGCCCGAAGGTGACGGCTCATTCGTAATCCGTCTCGGCGAGTTCTGGCCGTTCCCGGGGTATGCCCGCCAGCGCATCCGGCTCGGTTCGGGGCAACTCGACCTGCAGCTCGAAGTACACGCCGAGGGCACCGCCATGCCGGCATCCTGTGGGTGGCATCCATGGCTGAGAAGGCAGGTCGCAGGCGCAAGAGCCGAACTGGACTTCCGTCCGGGCTTCATGTTGCGGCGCGATGAGCATGGAATCGCGACTCGGGACCGGGTGGCGCCGTCCGACGGACCCTGGGATGACTGCTTCGGTGGTGTGGAACGGCCGCCTTCGATCCGCTGGCCGGGCTTCGCCGCTCTCACGATCGAGTCCACATGTCGATACTGGACGGTCTTCAACGAACGTGACCATGCCCTCTGCGTCGAACCCCAGACCGCACCGCCCGACGATGTGAACAACGACCCCTTCATCGTGGAACCCGGCAGGCCTCTGATCGCCCGGATGACGATGCGATGGGAACTCGAATGAGATACGAAGCGGCGACGTGAAGTTGAACCGGCCGGACGTCTGCTGTGACGCTAACCCAGGAAATCGAGCAGCGGCGTTGGATAGATCCCGAAGAAGATCGTGATGGCGATGGCGATGGCCAGCACGACTTCGACGTTCGGGGACACATACGGTTTCGCCACGTCAGCTCCCGGTGCCTCGGCGAGGACCGGTTCCTGCATGTACATCAGCACCATGATGCGGATGTAGAAGAAGAACCCGGCCACCGATGCCACCAGGCCGGTGACGACCAGCCACTCGTATCCGCCGCCCCAGGCCGACGTGAAGACACCGAGCTTCCCAATGAACCCGGCGGTTGCCGGCATCCCCGCCAGGGCCAGCAGCATGACCGTCAACGCTCCGGCCAGGTAGGGCGAGCGCCTGGCGAGGCCTTTGTAGTCGTCGAGCGGCGAGACCGACCCGGTCGGGCCTGCGATGACTGAAACCACCGCGAAGGCGGCAATGAGTTGCACAACGTAGACGGCGAGGTAGAACCACACGGCTCGCAGCTGCCCCCCGACGATGCCGGTGAGGATGAATCCGGCGTGCGCGACACCCGAGTAGGCGAGCAAGCGCCGCATGTCGGTCTGCATGATCGCCATGAGGGTCCCGAGCACCACCGAGACTGCGGCAACGGCGGCGAGCGCCGGCCCCCAATCGTCGGAAAACGACCCGAAGCTCACGTAGAGAATCCGGGCGAGTGCTGCGAATCCGGCAACCTTGGCCGCCGTCGCCATGTATCCGACGATCCCGGCGGGCGAACCTTGGTAGACGTCCGGTGCCCAGGCGTGGAACGGCGCGGCCGTCACCTTGAACAGCAAGCCCGTGACGATCAACGCCATCGCCACCAGGACCACTCCCGGGCGCAGCACGATCGCAGTGGAGGGCAGTTGAGCGGCAATGCCGCTCAGGGACAACTCGCCGGTTCCGGCATACGCCAGAGCGACACCGTAGACGAATATCGCCGAAGCGAATGATCCGAGCAGGAAGTACTTGAGGGCAGCCTCGTCGGATTGGATGCTCTCCCTGGTGATCCCGGCGAGGATGTACAGGGAGATCGACCCGATCTCCAAACCCAGGAACACCATCATCAAGTTGGCACCGGCCACCATGAACATGAACCCGGCTGCCGACAACAGCACCAGCGCCACTCCTTCGGCGCCGCGCCGCCCGAGTTGTTCGACCATCGGCCAGGCGACCAGCAATCCCAGAACGGCAACGAGCAGCAGCAGGAACTTGCCGAGCACCGCGAAGTCGTCGGAAACGATCATCCCGGAGAAGTGAATCGTCGCCCCGTCCTGAACCCGGTCGTATTGGAGAATCGCGGTCGCCGCGGCCAACACCAGAGTTGAGAACACGATGCCGGCGTGGACGGTGTGTCTGGGCTTGTAGAACACATCGACCATCAGTATCAACGCTGCACCGAATGCCAGGACCAGCTCGGGGCCGATCGCCAGGTATGAGACTCCCAACGCTCCCGAATCGACCTGGGCGATGATCGGAAGGAAATCAGTCACCGTGGCCTCCTCCCAACACCTCGGACAACGGTCCGGGCTCCGGAACTTCGTATGTGGTCGTGACTTCGATCCGGTCGAGGACCGCTTCGACCGACGGGGTCAGCCGGTCGAGGATTATGTTCGGATAGAGCCCGATCACGAGCATCAGCGCCACGAGCGGCGCAAGCAGCGACACCTCGCGAGCGTTCAGATCCGCCACATTGCGGTTCTCTTCATTTGTAATCGGTCCGGTGAACACCCGCTCGTAGGCCCACAGCAGATAGATGGCGGCGAGAACCACACCGAATGCACCGAAGATGGCCGCGACCGGAAGCGTTGCGTAGCTGCCCATGAGCACCATGAACTCACCGACGAAGCCGTTCAAGCCGGGCAAGCCAATCGACGCGAATGCGGTGAACAGGAACACGCCGGAGAACCAGGGGGCCACCTGCCAGATCCCACCGAAGTCGGCGATCTTCTTCGTGTGGCGGCGCTCATAGAGCATGCCGACCATGAGGAACAAGACGCCGGTCGTGATGCCGTGATTCACCATCTGAATGACGGCTCCCTCAACGGCCGCCTGGGTCAGGGCAAAGGTACCGAGGACTATGAAACCGAGGTGGCTGACTGAGGAGTACGCCACCAGCTTCTTCAGGTCCGGTTGAACGATGGCTACGTAGGCTCCGTAGATGATGCCGATCACCGCCAGGGTGGCCATGACCGGGATGAGCTCGATCGTGGCGTCGGGGAACAGGCCGAGATTGAACCGGATGAAACCGTAGGTTCCGAGTTTCAACAAGACGCCGGCCAGCATCACCGAACCGGCCGTGGGAGCCTCGACGTGGGCGTCCGGGAGCCACGTGTGGAGCGGAAAGATCGGCACCTTGATTGCGAACGCCAGGCCGAAAGCCCCGAACAGCCACAGCTGGGCGGTGTCGGTCAGTTCCAGGTTGAGAAGCTGCTCATAACCGAAGCTGAGCGCGCCGGCCTGGTCCCGGTGGAAGAACGCCAGGGCAATGATCCCGGCCAACATCAGCGCCGACCCCAGGGCCGTGTAGATGAAGAACTTGTAGGCCGCGTAGATCCGCCGCTCGCCACCCCACACCCCGATGATGAAATACATCGGCACCAGAACGACCTCGAAGAAGAGGAAGAACAGGATCAGGTCGAGCGCGACGAACACGCCGATCAAGCCGGCCTCGAGTATCAACATGAACACCACGAACAACTTGGTCCGGTCGGTGATCGCGGTGGAAGCAGCCAGCGAGATGGGCACCAGTAGAGCCGTCAGTGCGATCAGGGCCAGCGAGATTCCGTCGACACCGACGTGCCACGACATTCCCCACGGCTCATACCAGGGAGATTCGTGGACGAACTGGTAGCCGGCGACCCCCTTCTCGAAGGCAAAGAACAGCCAGCCGGCCAGAGCGAGCGGGATCATCGACAACGCTATTCCGAGCGGCAGGTGCAGTTCCGAACGCCGATTGGGCACCAGAGCGACGATCAACGCTGCCGCGACAGGGGTCATGATCAAGGCGTCGAGAATCTGGAAAGTCATCGGCCAGACTCCCCCGCGCGACACACGGTGTGATGGTCAACGGGTAGCGAGTGACGGGTCGCGTGTCGCGTGGCGAGTCGCGACTCGCGACTCGCGACTCGCGACTCGACCGAACGATGATTCACGTGGCCGGCCATCACAACCCCCCTCGACTGAGGAACCAGATGAGCAACCCCACGGAACCGGCCGCCAGCATCGCACCGTAGTTGCGGACGAAACCGGTTTGAAGCGGGCGTACCGCCGCCCCCAACCGCTTCACCGCTCCGGCGACTCCGTTGACGATCCCATCTATGAAACCGAGATCGAACTTGAATGCGGCCCAGTTGGCGACACTCTTGCCCGGCAGCACGATCGTCTTGCCGTAGAACCTGTCAACCCAGTAGGCGTTCTCCCAGGCGAAGATGGGTCGGGCCAAACGGCCCAGCACCCGGGCACGGCGATCTTCCGGACCCGCATACAACCGGTAGGCGAGGTAGATGCCGATCAGGCCGGCGAGGACGGCCACGCCGGCGAGAACCCAGGCGGTGGATCCGTCGGCCGGGTGGGCCATGTGGATCGCGCCTTCGACCGTCTCGAAGCTCGGCTCCAGATAGTGCTCCAGACCGGTTCTGAAAGGAGTGTTGACGAACCCGCCCAGAACGGTCAAACCCGCCAGCGCCACGAGAGGCACCGTCATCGTCCTGGGCGACTCGTGTGGATGGACACCCTCGTCCCATCGCGGCTTGCCGAGGAACACCATCACGAACTGCCTGGTCATGTAGAAGGCCGTGATCCCGGCGGTCACGAGACCGATGGCCCAGAGGACCACCATCCAGCCGCCCTGATTGAAGGCGGCTCCGAGAATCTCGTCCTTGGACCAGAACCCGGCCAACGGAGGGACTCCGGCGATGGCGAGCGTGGCGATCCCCATGGTTGCCGCAGTCACCGGCATGTGCTTGGCGAGGCCACCCATCTTGTCCATGTTCTGTTCGTCCGACATGGCATGGATGACCGATCCGGCTCCGAGGAAGAGCAGTGCCTTGAAGAAGGCATGGGTCATGAAGTGAAACATCCCGGCCACGTAGGCGGTACTGCCGACACCGATGAACATGTAGCCGAGTTGCGACACCGTCGAATAAGCCAGGACGGCCTTGATGTCTTTCTGCGCTATCGCGATCGTTGCGGCCCACAGGGCTGTCAGGGCGCCGACGGTGGCCACGGTTGTGGCGGCTACCGGGGCCATCTCGTAGATCGCCGCGTTGCGGGCCACCAGATAGACACCGGCGGTGACCATCGTCGCGGCGTGGATCAGAGCAGAAACAGGAGTCGGGCCTTCCATCGCATCGGGAAGCCACACATACAGGGGAATCTGCGCCGATTTTCCGGCGGCACCGACCAGCATCAGGAGACCGACCGCGGTGGCGAGGCCCGTGCTCAACCCGAGATGCGGATCCTCGAGAACGTCGAACGACAGCGTCCCGAACTGAGTGAGGATGATCATCAGGGCGATCATGAACCCGAAGTCACCGATGCGATTGACGATGAAGGCCTTCTTGCCGGCGGCGGCCGCCGACGGCTTCGTGTACCAGAACGAGATCAGCAGGTACGAACAGAGTCCGACCGCTTCCCAACCGAGGAACAGCATGGCGAAGTTGTCCGCCAGCACCAGCGTCAGCATGCCCGTCGCGAACAGGTTCATGTAGGTGAAGAACCGGGAGAACCTCGAATCGCCGTGCATGTAGCCGATCGCATAGAAGTGGATGAGCGTCCCGACGCCGGTGACCACCAGGGTCATCAGGGACGAGAGCGGATCCCACCTGATGGCGAACTCGGCACCGATCGACGGCATCCACGACCAAAGCACGACGGACTCCGGATGACCGGTCCCCTGGAAGAAGGGAACCGCGGCCAGCAACGCATAGACGAACGCCCCCGACATGAGCAGGGATGCGATCCATCCTGAGGCGGGCTCGCCGACCCGCTTGCCGAGGAAATGCAGGAAGACCGCTCCGGCGGCCGGCAGCGCAACTACGAGCCAGATGAAATCGGTCATTCGGCACCTCCGGTGCCGGTCACCAAATGTGGAGTTTCGCGAAGCGAGACTCCAAACGGACTTCGAGCGAAGCGAGAAGTACGCCTCATCCTCTCAGCTCCGAGAGTTCGTCTGCCGAGGCGCTCGATCTGCTCTGGAAGACCGAGACGATGATCGCCAAGCCCACAACGACCTCGGCGGCGGCCACGACCAGAACGAAGAAGACCGCCAACTGACCGTCGAGAGATCCGAGTTCCCTTCCGGCTGCGACGAAGGTGAGGTTGACCGAGTTGAGCATCAACTCGATCGACATGAACATCATGAGCGCATTGCGCCGGATCAGCATGCCGCCTGCTCCGATCAAGAACAACACCGCGGCGAGCGTCATGTACCAGCCTGCTGTGACTTCCATCACGCATCCTCTCGATCGCGGCGGCGCGGCCCGAAGTAGGCGAGGGCTATCGCTCCTGCCGCGGCGATTATCAGCAACAGCGACGTCGCCTCGAACGGCAAGATCCATTCCGTGAACAGGAGTTTGCCAACCTCCTGCACCGTTCCGTTGGCCTCGACGGTCGAAGCAGCCGGTCGCACCCAGTCGAAGCGACCGCCCACCGCGGCGACGCCGGCCACCAGCACCACCACCAGTCCGAGCGCTCCCACGACCTGCCGCTGCATCGGCAGTTTCCCCGAGATGTCTTCTTCTCTGTCGACGCCGATCATCATGATGACGAACAGGAACAGAGTCATCACAGCACCCGCGTAGACGATCACCTGAACCGCGGCCACGAGATGCGCAAGGTGGACGACGTAGAACACCGCCAGCGAGAACAGGGTCATCATCAGCCCCATTGCGCCGTAGACCGGGTTCCTGGCGAAAACCACCGTGAGAGCTCCGAAGATGGCAACAGCCGCCACAATGACGAAGAGGACGAGCTCGATCATTCCTTCTCCTCCTCCTGCAGCGGGGACCGGCCGGCGTCCAACGCTTCGGGTGCGCCGGCTTCCGTCTCAGAAGGAACATCCAGGAAATCCGGGAGAGCGGCCACGAGCGGGCGGGCCGGCTCCTGGGCAGGTTCGGCAGGTCGCACGCCGACACCTGCCGACTCGCTCCACGGCGTTTGGCCCTCGTAGGCGGCCCTACCGCCCGGGGCGACGGCCCTCATCCAACCGTCTGCCTTTCGAAGCTCGCCCATATCCGCCAGCGGATCGTCGGGGAACATGTGGTTCGGCTTCCCGTCGGCCTCGACCAGCAACTCCCTCTTCGTATAGACGGCGTCCTCACGGTTGGTGGTCGACATCTCGAAGAGATGGGTCATCGTGATTGCCTCCGTCGGGCACGCCTCTACGCACAGCGCACAGAAGATGCAACGCAACATATTGATCTCGTAGACGAAACCGAAGCGCTCTCCCGGTGATACCGGAGCTTCAACGGGGTTGTCGGAACCGCGCACGTAGATGCAACGCGCCGGACATGCGCCGGCGCACAGCTCGCAACCGATGCACTTCTCCATGCCGTCGGGGTAGCGGTTGAGCACGTGCCGTCCGTGGAACCGCTGCGGTTTCTCCCGCATGTCTTTGGGATACTCGGCGGTTACCCGTTCGCCCCAGATCTGACGCAAGGTGACCTTGAGCCCTTTGGCGAAGTCATTCACAATTCCCATCGGTCACCTCCTCTCATGCCCAGGGCCAGCCGAACTGGCGAATCGATACGACGACCGTCGAGGCGATCAGCCACACCAGAGCGGCGGGGATGAGTCGCTTCCATCCGAGATTCATCAACTGGTCGTAGCGCAAGCGGGGCCAGGTGGCCCGAATCCAGATGTAGACGAACAGGACGGCTGCAGTCTTGAGCAGGAACCACAGGAGCGGCAAGAAGGTCACGATGATCCCGGGCAACCATCGATCGAAAGTCGGACCATCCCAACCGCCGAGAAAGAGCACGACCGCAATGGCCGACATGTTGAACATGTTCGTGTATTCGGCCAGGAAGAACATCGCAAACCGGAAACCCGAGTACTCCGTGTGAAACCCGCCGACCAGTTCCTGCTCGGCTTCCACGAGGTCGAAGGGTGCCCTGTTGGTCTCGGCGACGGCCGCGATCATGAAGATCACAAAGGCAATGAACTGGGGCAGGATGTTCCAACGGGGGATCAGGCCGAGCACATTCTCGAACCACGAGAGACCACCGGGTAGGGACACGACCTCGTCCCATGTGCCTCGTTGGCGCTCCACCAGTTCGACGAAGGACAGGGTCCCTCCTTCGGTCGCAGTGGTGGAAGCGAACAAGATCACCGCGACTATGGCAAGACCCATGGCCGCCTCGTAGGAGATGGCCTGCGCCGTACCGCGAATGCCGCCCAGCAACGGATACTTGGAACCGGACGACCATCCGGCCAGGACGATGGCGTAGACCGCCACCGAGGACATCGCCAGGAAGAACAGGACGCCGATGTTGAGATCCGCGCCGACGAAGGCGAACTCCCGGACCTTTCCCCCGATCTCCCAGGTGAACCCCTCACCCCACGGAATCACGAGGAAAGTCATGAAGGCCGGTATCAACGCGATGATCGGAGCCGCCGCGAACAGAAGGAACTCGACCTTTCGCGGCGTCACCTGTTCCTTGAAGAAGAGTTTCAGGCCGTCGGCAACAGTCTGGAGAATCCCCCACGGCCCGGCACGATTCGGGCCGATGCGGTTGGTCATGTCGGCGTTGATCTTGCGTTCGCCCCACACGAGGAAGATGACCGCCACCAGCGGAATGACAAAGGCGAGGACCACGCGGGCTGCGACGAACAGAACGTCCCAGAAATCCATCAGGCTCCCGCCTCCTTCACCACCAACTCGACCTCCGACGATTCACCCAATGAGGCGATGCCGGGCTGGTTGAACGGCACATAGACCACGCCGTTTGAAAGGCTGTCGTCGATGCGGACGGGCAACGCCACCTCATTGACGGTGACCATGTCGCCTTCTGCCACCCCCAGCCGGGCCGCGTCGGCCGAAGTGATCGCCGCGAAGCCTCCCGGGGCCAGCGGGTGGAGCGACAGGCCGTGTCGCATCAGTACACCGTCGTCGTAGAGGGTCCTGGCATAGTGGAGTCGCATCACCGTTCCGCCTCCAGAGTCCGAAGCCGGGGGGTTACCGGACCAACCTGCGACCGGCACGTACTGCAAAGGCTGAGCCGCACCGCCGGCAGGCACGACCACGCCGGCCTCGGTGTCGATCGCGTCCCAATCGACTCCCGCGTAGGCAGGCGCGACGGTTGCGATCTCCTTTGCGACTACTTCGGCCGAGCCGAAACCGAGCGGCTTTCCGAGCCGTCGGGCGAGATCATCGAGTACCGACCAGTCGGAACGCGCCTGGCCGGGCGGAGCAACGATCTGATTGACCTTCTGGACCCGGCCTTCGAGGTTGGTGACCGATCCCTCTTTCTCGGTGAACGCCACGGCAGGAAGGATGACATCGGCGGCCGAGGTCGAGTCGGTGATGAACATGTCGAGTGCCACGATGAACTCTGCATCCGCAAGTGCTCCGGCAGCCAGTGCGCCGTCCGGCATGTCCCTGACCGGGTCGGCACCTTGCAGAACGATGGCCTTTATCGCCCCGTCACGGACGCCCTGAAGGATTCCTCTGGTGTCACGCCCGACCGAGCCGGGCAGGTCGCCCCACGCGGAGGCGACCAGCGACCGCCCGGATTCGTCGTCTGCCGAGATCCGACCGGGCAGCAGGGTCGGTGCCAGGCCCATGTCGAGCGCACCGTAGGTGTTGGAGCGTCTGGCCAGGGTGAGCACCGACGATCCGGGCAGATCCCGGACGAAGGCAGCTACCGCTTCCGCGAGCCGCGGATCCTCGGTGTAGCCGGTCCTGCCGACCAGGGCGACCACCGAGCCTTCACCCAGAAGCTCACGCGCCGGCCCGAACTCGCCTTCACCGGCGATGAGTTTCCGCAGCGTCTCCGCTCCGTCTCCCGGCCGGTAGCCGAACTTGAAATCGGCACGGTCATCCAGACCGGTACGACGGGGGTGAACGACGATCAGACGAGCACCGAGGGTCTGGACGGCGCGACGCACGCGGAGATAGAGGGTGCCGTTCTCCTCTTTGAGGTCCGGGCCCCACAGGAGGACCGTCTTCGCATTCTCGAGATCGTTGATCTGACCGCGCCCGGCGAGCGCGGCGAGGAACTGCGCGTTGAGCCCATCGTCCATCTGCGCGTCGACGTGATTCGAGCCGATCGCGACCCTCATGAACTTGGAGAGGGCGTAGGCATCTTCGTTGGTGCCGCGTGCACCGCCGAGGGCGGCCACGGCTCCACCACCATGCCGGTCGATGATGCTCGACAGCCGCTCGACGACCACATCGAGTGCCCGGCCCCAGGAGGCCGGAGCGAACTCGCCATCCTCTCCCTTGATCAAGGGCGTGGTGATCCTCTGATCGGAGCCGAGGAACTCGAAACCGAACCGGCATTTGTCGCTCAACCAACCGTGATTGGTGTAGTCGTTGTCCACACCGTTGAATCGCAGCACCTGATTCTGCGAAGAGTCGACCGAGATGTCACAGCCGGTGGTGCAGTGAGTGCAAGTGCTGGCAACCTTCTGGAGGTCCCAGGGACGCGCACGGAACCGATACGGGGCTGCGGTCAGCGCCCCCACCGGGCAGATCTGCACGGTGTTGCCGGAGAAGTAGGAGGCAAAAGGCTCATCCGGGAAGGTCCGGATCTGATTGTGCGCTCCTCTGAACGTGAACTCGATGAGCGGATCACCCGAGATCTCATCGCTGAACCGAACGCAACGGGCGCAGAGAATGCAGCGTTCGCGGTCGAGGAACACGAGATCGGAGATCGGAACCGGCTTCTCATAGTGGCGCTTCTCTTCGACGAAGCGGCTCTCGCCGGGGCCGCACGCCATGGTCTGATCCTGGAGAGGGCACTCGCCGCCCCGGTCACAGACCGGACAATCGAGCGGATGGTTGATGAGGAGGAACTCGAGCATGCCCTCCTGCACCTTCTTGATCACGTCCGACTGGGTGTGGACCACCATGCCGTCGTGGACGGTCGTAGTACACGACGGGACCATCATCGTTCCGATCGGGCTCTCGACCTCGACCATGCACTGACGGCACATGCCCACCGGTTCCATCCGCGGGTGGTAGCAGAAGTGCGGCACGTAGGACCCGGTGTCCAGGCAGGCCTGGATGAGCGGCTGCCCGGCAATCACCCGGCGGTCCTGGCCGTTCACCGTGATGGTGACCATCTCGCTCATGCGCCGGCCCCCTTCAGCGTCAGGGGAACCCGATTCGCCCGGGAGATGTGCTCCTCAGCCTCCGGGCGGAAGTGCTCGAGAAGCGACTTGACCGCGCTGACGGCAGACGGGCCGAGCGGGCAGATCGTCGTCTGCTTGGGCGGCCAACCGACGCCGACCGAGATGTTGTCCGAAACGTCGTACAGGAGATCGAGATCGACGGCCCGGCCTCCACCGTCGAGCATCCGGCGCAGGATCATGTCGAGCCAGGTGGTGCCCTCCCGACATGGTGTGCATTGACCGCATGACTCCTCTGCAAAGAACCTCACCAGCCGTTCGGCGGCAGCAACCATGTCCGTGGTCTCGTCCATGACGATGACCGCGCCGGAGCCCAGCATCGACCCGCTCGTGTCGGTCACCGACTTCGTGATCTGCAGGTCGAGATGCTTGGAAGGTACAAACCAGGGAGCCGAAGCGCCGCCGGGGACCCAGGCCTTCAACTCGTTGTCGTTCCTGATGCCACCGGCAACGTCGTAGATCAACTCGCGCCACGTGATGCCGTGCGGAAGCTCGTAGTTGCCGGGTTTCTTGACGTGCCCGGAGATCGAGAAGAGGAAGGTGCCCGTATCGACTCCGTGTCCCAGATCCCGATACCAATCGATACCCCGCTCGACGATGTGCGGGAGGTTCGAGATCGTCTCGACGTTGTTGACGATCGTCGGAAGCATGTAGAGACCCTTGGCGGCCGGGAAGAACGGCGGCTTCAGTCGTGGTTCACCCCGCCGGCCTTCCAGGCTGTTCAACAGGGCCGTCTCTTCGCCACAGATGTAGGCGCCGGCACCCAGATGGACGGTGATGTCCAGGTGGTATCCGGTCCCCATGACGTTCGCGCCCAGGTAGCCCCGCTCGTACGCGTCGGAGACGGCTTGCTGAACCCGCCTGGCGGGTTTCGGATACTCGCCGCGGATGTAGACGAAAGCCTCGTGAACCTCGTTGGCGACCGCGGCGATGATCATCCCCTCGATCATCTGGTGCGGGTCGCGCTCGAGGAGCTGACGGTCCTTGAACGTCCCCGGCTCCGACTCATCGCCGTTGACCACGAGATAAGCCGGCCTGGCGGGTGCCAGGAACGACCACTTCATGCCGGCGGAGAACCCGGCTCCGCCGCGCCCGATGAGCCCGGAGCTCTTGACGAGTTCCACGAGCTCTGCGCGGGTCCTGCCGAGAGCGATGCGGGCTTGCTCGTATCCACCCGTTTCGAGGTAGCGGTCGAGAGTGTGCGAATCTGCCGGGTGGTCGGTCATGCGGCGGAAGAGGACGAGTGTCTGGTTCACGAAGCGCCCCCTTCGAGGGGGACGGACCGCGCGCTACCCGACGGCAACCTGCCGGGCTCCAGGGGTGGGGTGTTGTGAGCGGCGGTGCCGAAAGGCGGAAAAGCCGGATACGGGCCGACCGCACCGTTTTCATCCTTGATCGCCCAGTCAAAGCTGCGCCGGCCTCCGAAGAGGGTCTGCAGCTCATCGGCGTTGATCACATCGGGTTTGGCGTTGCGGAGCCAATCGATCATCTCTTTGGCTTTCTCCGGCGTGAGCCCTTCGACCAACTCGAAATTGACCAGACAGGCCGGCGCCCCACCACATGCGCCGATGCACTCGGCATGCTCGACACCGATCTCATCGTCGGCTTCCCCGGCCGGGACGCCGGCGGCTTGCTCAACCGCGTGCAGGACGTCGTCGGCACCGAGCAGGAAACAGGAGATGGAACTGCACACAGAAACCAGGTACTTCCCCTGCGCCTCGGTCTTGTACATGACGTAGAACGAGGCGACCGACTGGACCTGGGCCGGAGTCAGCCCGGTGAGTTCGGCAACCTGGCGCATGCCGTCGTCCGTGAGACGACCGTCTTCCTTCATGGCCATGTACAGCAGCGGCATCACAGCCGAACGCTTCTTCGGATAGCGGGCGATGATGTCGTTCGCCCGGGCAAGCGTGTCGGCGGGCCAGGTCATGCGCGTCTCCTCGGGCACGGGCGGCGGCGCGAAAGTCCTGCGATCGACTCACGAATGACGGCTGGCGGCTTCATCAACGGTCCACATCTCCCAGAACAGGATCGAGTGAGGCGATCGTGGCCACGGTGTCGGCGATCAGCGAATCGGCCATCATCACCGGAAGCGCCTGCAGGTTGGCAAACGAAGGGGTGCGCATATGCATCCGCAGCGGTTTGGCGCCTCCGTCGGAAACGACGTATGCGCCGAGCTCACCGCGGGGTGACTCGATCGCGACGTAGGCCTCACCTTCCGGCACCTGGAATCCTTCGGTGTAGATCTTGAAATGGTGGATCAGGGCCTCCATCGACTCGTCGATGCGGGCGCGCGGAGGCGGGGCGACTTTGCGGTCATCGGTCTTGTAATCGCCGTCGGGCATCGACTCCGCAATCTGCCTGACCAGCGAGAGCGACTGCCAGATTTCCTCGACCCGGATCCGGTAGCGGTCGTACACATCGCCGCGCTGGCCGACCGGGACCTCGAAATGGAAGTTCTCGATCCCCGAGTAGGGAAACACCTTGCGAAGGTCCCAATCGCTGCCGGCGGCACGCAACGTCGGACCGGTGACGGACAGTGCGAGACATTCTTCGAGCGTGATGACCCCGACGCCGCGCGTGCGGCCCATCCAGATCGGGTTGGCTTTCAGGAGATCCTCGTACTCGTAGAGGCGAGGGGGGATCTTGTCGAGTATGAACTCGATGTCCTCCTGCCATCCGGGTGGCAGGTCGGCCGCCACGCCGCCGGGCCGGATGTAGTTGTGGTTCATCCTCAATCCGGTCGTCTTCTCGAAGAAGGCGAGGATCCGTTCGCGATCCCTGAACCCGTACAGCATCATTGAGAGCGCACCGATGTCCATCCCGTTGGTGGCAAGGGCGACGAGATGGCTGGATACGCGGTTCAACTCGGTCATCAACAAACGGATCGCCTCTGCGCGCGGCGGGAGATCGATACCGAGGAGTTTCTCCACCGCCAGAGAGAAGACCAGTTCGTTGTGGAACGGGGCCAGGTAGTCCATCCGGGTTACGTTGGTCGGGCCCTGGAGCCAGGTCAGATCCTCGCCCGTCTTCTCCATGCCCGTATGGAGATATCCGATGATCGGCTTGGAGCGGCGGATGATCTCACCTTCGAGTTCGATGTGGACCCGCAGCACACCGTGAGTCGATGGATGTTGCGGACCCATGTTGACGATCATCAACTCGTCGTCTGGAGCGATGTCTTCGACGAGGACCCGATCATCGAGCACGCTCCGGCCCTCTTGATCGGCGCGGCGGCTCTCGGTCTCATGCAAAGCCATCTTCTGGGAACCTTCGTCGGTGCCCTCGACCAGCCACGACGGCTCCTCCGTGCCCGTCAGCCAGAGATCGACTTTGCGCTTGTCCCGGTTCCTCTGATCGGTCATCTCATCTCACCTGATGCGATTCTTTGAACTGAACCGGAACCGAACCCAGCCCGAAGTCTTTGCGCAGCGGGTGCCCCTCCCACTCGTCGGGCATGAGGATGCGCGAGAGATCCGGATGACCGTCGAACGTGAGCCCGAACATGTCGAAGGCTTCCCGTTCGTAGAAGTTGGCCCCGGCGTATACCGGCACGAGGGAGGGAACCTGCGCATCGTCGACCGGTACGGGAACGCGCAGTCGAATCCGGACTTTGTGCTGCATGGACAAGAGGTTGATGACGAGCTCGAAACGCGGTTCCTTCTTGCGGAAGTAGTCGGCAACCGTCAGGTCGGAGAGCAACTCGAACCCTGCGTCCTTCGCCGCCTGAGCCACCTGCCGGACGTGGTCCTTCGGAACGAAGAACACGTCCTGATCGCCGGACCGGATCCATTCGATCTCGTCGAACTGCTCGGCAAGCGCGAGCAGAACCGGGTGGTCGGGAAGGGCCCGAGCCACGGGGCGGCCGCCTTCTTCCGGGGTCTCTACGGACTGGTCGTCGACCATCAGCGAGCCAACTCCCCACTCATTATCTTGTCGTGCAGCGTCAGGATCCCGTGCATGAGTGATTGTGGACCGGGCGGGCAGCCGGGGATGTAGATGTCGACCGGAACGATTTGGTCCACGCCCTGCACGAGGGCGTAGTTGTTGAACATGCCGCCGGTCGAGGCGCAGGCGCCCATTGAGATGACCCATTTGGGCTCCGGCATCTGGTCGTAGACCTGGCGAAGCACCGGGGCCATCTTCTGCGAGAGGCGGCCGGCCACGATCATGAGGTCGGCCTGACGGGGGGAGGCGCGGAAGACTTCCATGCCGAAGCGGGCGAGGTCGTAGTGGCCGGCTCCGGTTGCCATCATCTCGATTGCGCAACAGGCCAGGCCGAAAGTGACCGGGAACATGGATCTCGTCTGGGCCCAGTGCTTGACCTTGTCGAGGTTGGCGAGAAGGAATCCGGGAGGGTTCGTGGGCGTCGCCATCAGGCGGCCTCGCCGTCGACCGTGGTTCCCGGGTATTCCTGGCGAGCCCTCCGCGGGATGTTCCAGTCGAGAGCCCCACGTTTCCAGACGTAGCCCAGCGTCTCGAGGACCAGCAGGGTGAAGATGCCCACCGAGGCAACGCCGAACCATCCGAGTTCACGGAAGTTCACGGCCCAGGCAAACAGGAAGATGATCTCGATATCGAAGATCACGAACAGCATCGCCACGAGATAGAACTTGACCGGGAACCGCTGCACGGGTTCCACTTCGGGAACGATCCCGCATTCGTAGGGAGCAAGCTTCTCGGGCGTAGGACGACTGGGAGAAGCAAGTCTGGACAGCAGAAGAGCGACGGCGGCGAAGGCCAGCACGAGCAGGAACATGAACGCCACCGGCAAATACGCGGCCAAATCCAACGGAGCTCCTCTTCTTTCCCGAAGCAAGACTAGAGGTTGACCAGGCGCGGTAAAAACCCATGGAGGGGCCGAAAGTCGCTTACCGGCGGGCCGCGAGTCACGTGTCGCCCTTCGCTAGTTTTTCGCGGAGAGGTGAATAGCGCGGCTTGTCAACCGCAGCGAGGGAACAACGACCATGAAGACGGCCCTGTCCGTTCCCAACTTCGGCAGCTTCGGAGACCCGACTGTGCTCATCGAGCTCGCCCGCGAAGCGGAGGAAGCCGGATGGGACGGATTCTTCGTTTGGGACCATGTGCGCTTGTTCGACGACTTCTCGGTGCCGGTGCTTGATCCCTGGGTTGCCTTCGGAGCGATCGCCGCCTCAACCGGGCGTATCCGGTTGGGGCCGATGGTCACGCCGGTTGCGCGTCGGCGTCCCCACAAGCTGGCCCGCGAGACCGTGACACTCGACCACCTGTCGGGCGGAAGGCTGGTGTTCGGCGTCGGATTGGGCGAACCTCCGACCGCCGACTTCGAGTGGCTCGGTGAAGTGTCCGGAAGCCGTGCGCGGGCAGACCTGCTCGACGAAGGCCTGGAAGTCATAACCAGCATGTGGAGTGGCGAGACCCTCGACCACCGGGGGCCGGCCTTCACGGCCCGGGGCCCGGGATTCCTGCCCGCACCGGTACAGGTCCCCCGAATTCCGATCTGGGTTGCAGCCGCCTGGCCGAACCGCCGGCCCCTACGCAGGGCTGTGAGATGGGACGGGGTCGTTCCGATCGTCGTCGGAGGTGAACTCGGGTTCCACGAACCATCGGTGGATGAGTTCGCGGAGATAGCGGCTTTCGTGAAGAGTGAACGCTCCGGGGACGGTCCGTTTGAAATGATCGCAATGGGTTCGAGGCTCTACTACGGCGACGCCGACCTCGACGCCTACGCAGCTCTCGGTGCAACGTGGTGGATGGAGTCGATCGGCTACCCGGGCCCCGGCTTCGACGACTGGCGGGACGTGATCAGGTCGGGCCCGCCCAGCTGAACCCCATTTTCTCCGCAATACTGTTGTTGTCCAGGATCAACAGTATTGCCGAGAAAGAAGACAGCTAGCCTTCAGCCGATGAGCGACCACCGCAGCGACAACATCTGGATCCTGATCCCTCTGGCGGCGTTGTCGATTCCGGTCCTCGCCATCCTGCGCGACACGTCGTGGATCGGCTGGATGTTCGGCGCCGTCGTGCTGATCGGAGCGATAAGCATGGCAGCCAAGTCTCTGATGAACCACCGCCACGAACTCCGGATGAAGGAGATCGAAGCTCAGGAGCGGGTCGCTCGCATCGAGCAGGAACACCTCGACAGCGCCCAGCGCATCCTCGAACTCGACGATGTCCAGGAGCGCCTCCGCAGAGAACCGCCGACTCCGGCGTGACCTCCAATCTCCGTCTCCGAATCCCGTGACGCAGCCGCCCAGAACGGCCCTGTTCACAACTTCCGACGGAACCCACCGCGAGGCTTTCACTCCCTCACACTGGGCTCTCGCGATCTTCAACGCGCTCGTGTTCGGATCGGCCTTCCTCTGGATGGCGCTCGGCCTGCGGTCTCTCACCCCGGGCATGATCGCAGTCGGCAGAGTGGCATTCGGCACGGCAGCCCTCGTTGTATTCACCCGGGCGCGAGCTCCCATCCCTCGGTCCGACTGGGGACGGATCGTATTCCTGGGGGTCGTCGGCCAGGCGGCCCCGGCCTGGCTGTTCGCAGCTTCTGAAGAGCACATCTCTTCCGCAGTCGCGGGCATGCTCGTGAGCGGCATCCCGATCGCGACCGCCACCTTCGCCACCCTGCTGACCCGTCGACTGCCCGGTGTCAGGCAGCGGATCGGGCTCGCCACGGGCTTTCTGGGAATCGTGCTGCTGGCGCTTCCTTCTCTGGGAGGCGAAGTCGGCTCGGCACTGGGAATCGGCTATGTCTTGATTGCGGTCGCCGCCTACGGACTCGCGAACAATCTGCTCGTTCCGCTCCAGCAGAGATACGGAGCAATGGCCGTCACGCTGCGCACCCTCGCGGTCGCGACCGTAGCCCTTCTTCCCGTCGGACTCTCGGGGCTGAATCGGTCTTCGTTCCAGTGGGTTCCCGTTTTGGCGGTCGTGTTCCTCGGAGTGATGGGTACCGGCACGGTGCGCGCCACCCAGCTGGCGCTGGCCGGCCGGGTCGGGGCGGCACGCGGTTCCATCGTCGCCTACATGGTCCCCATCGTCGCCCTGGCGCTCGGATTCCTCGTGCTCGACGAAAGGGTCGAAGCCGTCCAACTGGCCGGCGTCGCCGTCACCATCCTCGGTGCATATCTGGTGAGTCGGGCGGAGCGCTGACCGCTGCTTCAGATGCGGGGGGCTGCCCTCACCATGGCCTCGAGCATCCGGTAGGCCTGATCGCCGATCGACCTTTCTTCAGGCTCGAGCAGGTTGGCCATCACCTTCAGAACCCATTCCATCAGAGGCTTGGAGCGCAAGCCGGTGTGCGTCAGGGTTCGCATGACCCACGGCTGACCTATTGCCTTGACGAACAAGCGGGCCATCTTGTAGTAGTCGCCGTAGGTGTCCTGAAGAAACTGCGGGTAGCGTTGCAGGAGGGATAGATCATCCGCAGCCAGCGCGGCCGACACGTGGTCGGCCGCAATGCGGCCGGTCTCGTAGGCGTAGGAGATACCCTCTCCGTTCCACGGGTTGATCGCTCCGGCCGCGTCCCCGGCCACGACCCAGTTCGGACCGGCCAGCGGCCCAACGGACAGCGCCATGGTCAGCTTCCCGCCCCGGGGTCTGGTCAGCTGAGTCTCCTCCGACAGCTCCCAGTAGCCGGGGGCGGACCGGACGTAGGCATCCATCATCTCGTTCGTGTTCACGTGCTTCCACCGTTTGAAAGTGGACAGCAACCCGACGCCGACGTTGACTGTGCCGTCCCCGAGCGGAAAGACCCATCCATAACCAGGCATCGCCGCGCCGGACTCGTCGCGGATGTCGAGCTGGCTCTCGATGAAACCATCGTCCGAGCGGGGCGACGAGAAATACCCGCGGGCGGCCAATCCCAGGGGATAGTCGCGCCGGCGGCTCGTCCCGAGACTCCACCCGAACCGGCTGAGCGAGCCGTCGGCCACGACCACGACCTTGGGGTTCAGCACTTCCACTTCGCCGTCGTGGTGCAACTCGACGCCGGCGAGCCGGCCGCCTTCCAGCACCGGTTTCGCCTCGACCTCGTCCCTCACCGTGGCGCCTTGTTTCTCGACCAGCATGGCCACCTGATGGTCGAGATCGGACCGGCGTATCACTCCGCCCCAATTCGGGAATATGGAGTGGTCCGGCCAGTTCATCTCGAGCTTGAGATTGTCTCCCGCGTAAGAGCGAAGGCCGTGCACACGGTGGAACCCGGGAACATCGAAGTCGAATCCCAGATCCTGCAGCTGGTAGATAGCCCGGGGAGTCAGACCATCACCACAGGTCTTCTCACGCGGAAAGGCCTTCTTCTCCACCAACGTAACGGAATGACCGGCTTTCGCCAGCCAGAAAGCGGCAGCGGCACCTGCCGGTCCCCCGCCGACGACGACCACGCCTGGAGATGTCATCAGGGCGGCAGCCTACCCGCCGCCGGGGGTCATCGTGAATTGAAGGTTCACGTATCAACCCGGGTATATTCGGATTGTGAATTCGGTCACGATGCCCAAAGCGACGGTGGCCCGGCTCCCGCTCTATCTGCATGCCCTTGAAGTTCTTTCGGCGGAAGGCATCTGCACGGTTTCATCCGAGATGCTGGCGCGCCGCGTAAACGTGAACGCCGCCAAGGTCCGCAAGGATATGTCGTTCCTCGGTGCTCACGGTGTACGGGGGGTCGGCTACGACAGCGCCGAGCTGGGCGAGCAGATCCGTGTGGCTCTGGGGCTGACCAGGGATTTCGCGGTCGTCATAGTCGGGATCGGCAACCTGGGTGCAGCCCTGGCCAACTACGACGGATTCGGCGAGCAGCGGTTCCACATCGTCGGCCTCTACGACGCCGACCCGGGGATTATCGGCTCAAACATCGGGGACCTCGTAGTTCGCGATGTGCGCCATATGCCCGCCGACATCGCCGGGAACAACGTGGAGATCGGAATCATCGCCACGCCTGCCGCAGTGGCACAGGACGTCGCTACGCAGTTGGAGCAGTGCGGGGTTCGGTCGATCCTCAACTTCGCCCAGACCGTCCTGCAGGTCGAACAAGCGGATGTGCGCCGCGTCGACCTGTCAACGGAGTTGCAGATTCTGGGCTACTACCTGCGTCAAGACAAGGCCTAGCCGCCTGCGAAGCGGCTCCCCGCCGGGGAGAGCGACGTCGGAGAGGCGGCACCTTCATGCCTGGGTTGTCTTGCCGCCTTCCTCATCCTCTTCGAGACGATTCAGGGCAACCAGGAATCCGGCGAACAAGATCGCCGATACCACCATCCACGTGACCGGAATCAGGCGGATCTCCCACGCATTGAGACCCTCGAAGTCGGCAGGCCGCGGCCCGCGCGGCGCGTAGAGCACGAACAGAAGACTGTTGATCGCCCCCCAACCGAACACACCGGCACCGGCGATGAGAAAGCCGAGGCGCTTGCCCAGGTTCGTGTAGAGCAGCAGGTAGCCGCTGCCGAAGAACACCAGGAACGAGAGCGCCGTGAGGACGATGCCGGTGAAGGTGAGATTGGCCGAGAGGATTTCGCGGAACAGTTCACGCATGTCAGAACCCCCGCAACGTTTCGCCGCGCAAGTATTGAATGATCAACTCGAGGTCATCCTGAGTCAGGACCATGCCGAATCCCGGCATGAACCCCCTCCCCTGCCCGTTGACCCCATATGGTTTCCCGAGCTCCGACCCGTTCGCGATGAAATCGGCCATATCCTCGGCCGACTCGAACTGGACATTGGCCCGCCCGTTCCAGAGTGCCGGCCCCAGAGCACCCGACCCGGTCTCCTGCGTGTAGGCGACACCGGCAGAGTATCCGGCGGTGTGGCACCGGGCACAATACGAGTTGAACAACCCGACCGCCCTCTCGGCATCGGCGACGTTTCCGTCGAACGTGGCGTCGGCTACGCCCTGGATATCGACTGCCCACAGTTCTTTCTCTTGCGCGGCGAGAAGATAATCCAGGCCCGACCGGGCCCTTCTCAGCAGCTGCTCCTGATTGTCCGCGGTCGTCCGAAGGTTGGTGGCGAGAGAGTTGAGGGAAGAAACGGCGGTGCGAGCCGCCTGCCTGTCGGGCACTCCGAACGTGGTCTCCGGGTTGCTCGGATCCAGCGCGACGGCGCTGACGGCGGATCCTCCGAAGGTGATGCCGGCGTCTGCTGCCTCTGCCATCACTCGCTCGATATCGGTCTCGGCCGCATCGGAAACCCCGTCGTCGTCGGTATCGCGCCCGGACTCGGCGGAATCGAGAGCTTGCCGCGCCCGCTCCAGGTAGCCCTCCACCACCGGCAACAGTGAGGGCGCCGATTCAATCTCAGCGATCAAGGTCTCTTGTTCGGCCACCGCCTGCTCGACGCTGGTGGCCGCATTGGTAAGCCGATTCAACGCGACCGTGACCCCCGTGTCGGCCTTGGCTAGAGCTTCAGCCTGATCGATCTGAATCGACGACAGGTAGGCGACCAGGTCGTCGAGCTGCTGGTCGTTCATCGGGCCGTTCCCGGCCAAACCCCAGGCGGGCATCGGGCTGTTCGCTCTTCCGTATTCGAGCCAGAATCTGACCTCGGCCGGATCGTACCGGTAGAAGATGTCGTCGAGGGCCGGGGCGGCCCAGCCGACCGAGATGTCGCTGCGCTTCTCGACGTAGGAGGCGGCACCGCCGACAAAGCCGGGACCGTGGCAGCTCTCACAGGCGAACTCCTCAACGAGGTGATGGCCACGCTCGACGGCATCCTCGCTGAACGCCTCCACGAAGCTCTCCTGCCGGTTCTGTTCGGTGAGGAAATAGAGAGGCAGCGACACCGCGAGGAACCCAGAGAACACGACCGCGGCCGCCAGCCACTTGTCCAGACGTTTGGTTTCGAGGACTTCGTCGGAGATAGGAACACGCCGGTTCGGCCCGGGATCGGGTTTCTCTTCTTTCCTCATGGTTGCCGACAGGATGTAGGCCAGCCAGGAAATGACGGCTGCCGACACGATGGCGATGATCAGGCTTCCGGACACCTAAGCCCCCGCACTCTCGATGGCGATGCACGAAGGACCCTGTGGATATGCCACCGACTTCTCGGGCGCCCGCGGAGATTCGATGATCTGACCGGTCCTTATTATGAAGCGGTCGTCGCGCAACTCCACAACGAACCGGTCGAGGTTGCGGGGAGCCGGCCCGGCTTCGTACTCACCCGTGTAGTTGTACTTCGAGCCGTGGCAGGGACACTCGAATCCCTGGGACGTGTTGCACCACGGGACCCGGCAGCCCAGGTGAACGCAGCGTTGAAACAGCGCCATGAAACCGCCGGCCGCCAGGCCCTTGTCGAAGAACTGGCTGCCGTTGAGCTCATCGTCTGTGATCGGCACGATATAGGCGCGTGCGTCGGGACGGAACAGCGGCGTTATCGAACCGTCCGCCTGAAAGACCTGCGCGCGAATCTCATCGACGGTCCCGGCGTCGATGTCCGTCCCGAACCCGCCCTTCAGGTTCGGCCAGGCGAATGCCAGCATGCTGCCGCCCAGACCCAGCGAGAACGTTCCAAACAGTGCCAGCGTGGCCCGATTGAAGAACTGTCGCCGCGTGACGCCGGCTTCCTCCGGCGACACTTCTTCGACCCGCACGACCTCGACCGCATGGACCGTCTCCGGTTCGGGCCGCCCGGCCGGCGCTTCCGGAGGCTCCTCTGCCGCGGCTTCGACGGGAGCGGCGACGGTCGCCGGTACCCTGGATCGATCGGACCGCAGCGCCCGCCCGTCCATGTCGGCTCTCCAGTCCGAACCGGTCCGACGGGACGCGATGGAGAAGGCAGCCAGGGCGGCCAGAACGGCTACGGCGGTGATCGCAACGAGAACTACCTGAGTGGCCGTCATTCGAAAGTGATCCAGTCCTTGAGGTCGTCGAAGAAGATCCCATCCGACCATGGATAGGTGAAGTTGAACCCCTTTCCACGAAACAGCGTGCCGATGATCGTGAGGGCAGCCGAACCCATGATGAAAAAGGTGTACATGAAGATGGCGAACTTGCGATCGGTCGGGTTGTTGGACGGGTTGCGATCGATGTACGGAATGGCCATGAATCCGATCAAGCCGATGATCGTGGGGACGGTAACGCCTGCGATCTGGGGATCGAAGTAGGTCAACAACTCCTGCAAACCGAGGAAGTACCAGGGCGCCTTTGACGGGTTCGGCGTCACGTTGCCGTTGGCTGCCTCCAGCAACGGTGCCTGAATGACCACCGACATGATGATGAGCAGCGCGGTCATCGCCAGGAGGGCCACGAACTCGATGAGCAGAAGGTGTGGCCATGTGCTCACCTTGTCGGTAGGCGTCGTCTTGACCTGCTGGATCGCCCTGGCTTTGACGACGGTGAGCAAACGCTGGGGCCGCACGTCCTTGGGAATCGTGGCAGTCGCGGGGGCCGCCGGCGCTGCGGCGGGGACGGGTGCCGGCGCAGCCGCCGGAGCCGGAGCCGCTGCCGCGGCGGGAGGCGGCTCTGCGCCGGTCATCTCGGCCAGCACAACCGCCGGATCCACACCCTTTGCCTTCGCCTTCGCCTCGACACTCCGCCTGAACAACTTCTCGGGCATACCGGCAGCACCGGCGGCCGCCGCGTAATCGAGTTCACCGG
>DATIPS010000039.1 GCA_035471805.1 Acidimicrobiia bacterium
CGATCGTTTCGATCGACGGTTCGTAGGCGCTGTAGACCGGGACCGAGTAGATGAGCACCGGAAGCTTCGATGCTTTGCCTACATCCTTGAAGAAGCCTTCCACGTATTCGCCGCGTCCCCGCGTCAGTGTGGTGGGGGTGAGGACGAGCACCGCGTCCGCACCGCCCGCTTCGACCTCCTCGATTTGGGCGATCGCGCCGCGTAGCGACTCGGACATGATCCCAGCG
The DNA here is from genome assembly GCA_035471805.1 of Acidimicrobiia bacterium. Lineage (NCBI taxonomy): Bacteria > Bacillati > Actinomycetota > Acidimicrobiia > Acidimicrobiia bacterium. Next base: position 228 of record DATIPS010000039.1, read on the forward strand.
ATCAGGAAGGGAGCTTCCCCGATTGCCGACCTGGCCGTCTCGAGCAGTGCGTGGCGTTCTCCCGGTTCGAGGTAGGGACCTTCGCCGGTAGATCCGCCGAGGAGGAAGCCGGTTATACCGCGCTCGTGCATGGCCGTGAGATTGAAGGCGTGGGCATCGAGGTCGAGGCTGCCTTTGCTGGTGAACGGCGTGACGAGGGCGGGCATCATTCTTGGTGGTGTTCGCATCGGCATACGGTAGCGGCTCACCAGATGACCACGTAAGTCAGCACCGCTTCATTGTCTTCGCCGGTCTCGGTGAAGTCCCATAGCTCCACGAGGAAAACCACGCCGTCCGGGCGCACGAAGGTGCCCTGGTAGCGGGGAAACGAACTGTTGCCGATCAGGCCGAGAGTCCCTTCGAGGCCGCGACGGCGGAGCTGTGTCTCGACGCCCTCGACGGCAACGGCAATCAGGGGATTCGACAACACGAATGAAGCCGGTTCGATGTGCGCTGCAGCGCGGTCGGCGGCCAGGCGGGCGGCCAGCGACTCGTCGAACAGCGGAGTTGGTGAAAACACTTCTTCTGCGCCCACCGGAATCCACGGCATGCCCTCCGCGAGCGCGTCGGTGTTGGTATTGAGCCAGTTGCCGATCCAGGTGAGGCGCGCCTCGTCGATCCAGTTCGTCCGGCCGACGGCGGCGAGAGCGACCGTGTCGGCGAGGTCCTCCACCGGGCTCGTCGCTCCGTAGGGGGTTGGAGAGGCTCCTTGGGCAAGCCGCCAGGCAGGCTGGTCCGGGTCGGTCGATTCATCGATCCAGCCGACCGCCACCGCGAAATCGCGCACCAGGCTGGATCCGGCCTCGAGCCGGACGCCGGGTATCTGACCGGAGAGGACACGGTTCACATGAGCGGGGTCGAGGGCTTTCCATTGCCCGACGTGGGCCAACTCGTGGGCAAATGCGTAGGTCAGGTCGAGCCGGGAGGTCTTCCGCGTGCCGTCGCTGAACGTCCGATCGAGCAGATAGATGTCCGGTCCGAACGTCACGGTCACTGCGGCCGCCAGAGTCTCGGCGCCGGCTACGTTGGCGACTCGGACCACAAAGCGCGGCTCGGCGGCGGCGAGGAGGCTCGCCGGCAGGTCTGACAGGGCGCCGTCGACCAGTTCGATCTCCTCCGGTTCGGCGGCGGCGGTGCGACCGACGATCGTCAGTTCACCGGCAGACCTCTGCCAGACGATTCCTTCCGGCGGCGGGGAACCCAGCGCACGCTGAGTTGCCGGGTCGTCCAGGTCGACGGAGATCACCGTGATCGCCGAATCCGCCGGTCCGGTCGAGGGCTGGGAAGTTGAGCAGCCGGTAATCACTGCCAGCAGGGCACAGATCTTGAGGACGGAGGTGGGTCGCACGTCCCCTTCATAGCATCCGAAGGACCCGAGTCAGGGGAGTGGCCGATGGCTACGCTTTGAAAGACCGACCCCATCGGAGGAGTAGACGTGCGCAAAGTTACAGTTGTCGGCGCCGGCAAATACGGTTCAACGACTGCTGAGAAGATCGCCCGGATGGATCTGGTCGACCAGGTGGTCATGACCGACATCCTCGAGGGAATCCCTCAAGGCCTCGCCCTCGACATGAACCAGGCTCGCCCGGTGGAGAAGTACCGGACCCTGGTGGTGGGTACCAACGAGTACGCGGACACTGCCGGCAGCGAGGTCGTGGTCATCACGGCCGGGTCGCCTCGCAAGCCCGGTATGAGCCGGATGGACCTCCTGACCGTCAACGCCAAGGTGGTCAAGAGCGTCACCGAGCAGATAATGAACTACTCGCCCGACGCGATCCTGGTGGTCGTGACCAATCCGCTCGATCACATGACGACGCTCGCCGCCGAGGTCTCCGGCTTGCCGAAGAACAAGGTGATGGGCCAGGCAGGCATCCTCGACAGTTCCCGGCTCGCTCACTTCATCAGCGAGATGGCGGACGTGGACATCTTCGAGGTCGAAGCACTGACCCTGGGCAGCCACGGACCGACGATGGTCCCGGTTCCTTCGCAGTGCAGCGTCGGCGGCAAGCCGCTCGACGAGGTGTTCTCGACAGAGCAGATCGAAGCGTTGATCGACCGCACCCGCAACGGCGGCGCCGAGATCGTCGGACTGCTGAAGACGGGCAGCGCCTACTACGCGCCGTCGTCGGCAGCTGCGGCGATGGTGAAGGCGATCCTGACCGACTCCGGTGAGGAACTGCCGATCTGCGCCTGGACCGGCGGCGCCTACGGCCTCGACGACGGCTACCTGGGTGTGACGGCCAAGGTCGGTGCCAACGGCGTCGAGCAGGTCGTCGAACTCCCGCTGACCGACAGCGAGATGGCCGCTCTGAGGGAAGCCGCCGCAGAAGTAGCCGCCAACGTCAGCGAACTGCACAACGTGGATTACTCGTAGTCGCGAGTAGCTAGTCGCGGGTCGCGAGTCGCGAGTCAGAGACGGGTTCTACGTTCTAGGTTCTAGGTTCTGACGGCCTGTCACAGCCTCCTGAGATGATGCTCCAAGCATTACTCAGGAGGCTGTCTTGCAGGACTACCGGCGACTCGATGTTTGGCGTCGAGCCCACCGCTGGTTCTCGCGGTGTACTCGGCAACATCAACGTTTCCAGATGACGAGCG
>DATIPS010000040.1 GCA_035471805.1 Acidimicrobiia bacterium
CGGGTTGAGCGCTTCCACAGGGCCGCGACCAGCGTGGCCAGTCCAAAGGTGATCATCACCCCCCAGAGGCCCGGACCGTATTGGCCGAACCGGTCGACCGACCAGCCGAACACCGGTGGGCCCACACCCAGGCCGGCGAGGAATCCGAGGAGCACCACTCCGGAGGCCCCTCCGGAGCGCTCGTGACCGGCGAAGACCATCACGGCCAGCATCCCGACCGCATTCCAGGCGGTGGCGCTTGCCCCCAGTCCCAAAGCGCCGATCCAGAGAAACCAGGCTCCCGCGCTTCGGGATGCCAGGAGCGCACCAACGAACAGAACCGACAAGGCGGATATCTGAGTGAGAGAAGAGATGTAGCTCGATTTCCGCTCGCTGTGGCGAGCCCAGGCGATTCGGGAGAAGAAGGCAACCAGCCCGGCGATGCCGGCAACGGACCCGGCAACCGAGACCGACAATCCGATCGCTTCCTCACCGAACAGAGGTATGTAGGTGTTGACAGCTCCACCGGCCAGGCCCATCAGGAACCCGTAGGCGGATAGCCAGAGAACCGGTTCCGACCAGGAGATCCTGGTAGATACCGTCGACTGGTCCACCCGGCGAGGATCTGCCGGGACGATCATGCCGACGGCTCCCAGGGCGAGAAGTGACATGCCTCCGGCAATGGCAAGTGTCGCTCTCCATCCCCAGGCGAGGGCACCGGCGGGGAGGAGAATCCCTGCCAGGAATACGCCGGCCTGGACTCCCGATTGCTTCAAACCGGTGACGGCGCCGCGGCCGCCGACCGGAATGTGCACCGCAACCAGCTTGTTCGTCGCGGGGTTTCCCGCTGCTTGCCCTATCCCGGTCAGGATTCCGGTGGCGACCAAGAGGGCATAGGAAGAAGCAACCGAAACTGCCAGCATTCCCAGTCCGCTCAGGAAGAAGAGTCCGGCGAGAGATCTCCGACCACCGATCCGGTCGGTCATGCTTCCAATCGGGGGCGACGCCACGGCGCCGACCACTGAGAACGCAGCCACGACCAGGCCGAACTGGGCCCTGGTCAGGCCGAGGTCATCGATGATGAACCGGGCGAGAACGGCGAAAGCCGGGCCGGCGAACGTTGCCGCTGCCATTGCGGCTGCCAGGAGGACGGTGAACTGGGCGCGTTTTACGTCGACGGGGCCGGACATGAAAGGACCTTACAAGCGGCGACGGCAACGACGCTGCGCTATGGTGCCCTTCTTCGGGGAGGAGGACCATGCAAGCGCCGGATTTCGCTTTGATCGACCAGTCGGGAGCGGAGTGGGTGCTTTCCAGACACCTCGACACCGCCCGGCTCCTGGTATTCCTCCGCGGTGATTGGTGACCCTATTGCAACGGGCAGCTGGTCAGCTTGTCCAACCGATACGGGGAAGTCATGCAAGCCGGTGGCCGCATCGCGGTGATATCCGTTGATTCACCGGGCCAGAACGCGGCCATGATCGACAAACTGCAGTTGCCGTTCCCGCTGCTCAGCGACCCGGATCGTACCGGGGCGATCGAACCGTTCGGCGTTTCGGACTCGAATGATCCTCGTGAGCTTGCTCGACCGTCGCTGTTCGTGGTGACACCGGAGTCCGAGGTCGCCTTCAGAGAGACCAGTCGTGATTTCGCCGATCGCGCTTCCGAGGATGCGGCAATCGCCGCCCTGGCAGGACTCGGTCTGCCTGCCACCGTCGCCGAAGACGTCGAACTGGGTCCGATCGAGCCCGGCCCGCGCGCGATGCCGTTGCATGCGATGGAGCCCTACTTCCGGGGAGCCAGGTTTGCCGTCACCGCGATGAAGATGCGTCACGCCGACGTTGCGGAAGACGCCGCCGTATACATCGCCCAGATGGACCGGTACATCGAACTCGTGAAGGAACTGAGGAGCAAGACGTAGAGGGAACCGCAGCCCGTGCTCCGGGTGCCGGGTCCTGTTGGGTTGCTGACCCGCCGGCGTCGAGTTCTTCTCCTCAGAACCTGGGCCTGGGACTCAGAACCCTCGGCCGCCTCGCTAGCCTCCGGCCGGATGCGCGACCTCGTCCCGATCTTCATCGACACTCTGGTCCCGGTGTTCCTAATTGTCGGAACCGGCTACTTCCTGGGTCCGCGCCTGGAAATCGACGCACGGTCTCTCGCCCGGGCCGCGTACTACGTATTGGCTCCTGCTTTCATCTTCGAAATCCTCTCATCCGCCGACCTGCAGGCCGACGTGGTTCTGCGGATGGTCGGTACGCTCACGATCACCACGCTGGTCGGCGGCGTCGTGGCCCTGGCCGTCGGCAGAGCTCTCGGCCGGCCGGCCAAGGTGACTGCCGCTCTGGTCCTCGTCGCCGTCTACGGCAATGTGGGCAACTTCGGCCTTCCGGTCGTCACGTTCGCGTTCGGGGAGGAGGCACTTCCTCTCGCCGGCATTGCATTCCTCACCATCAATGCTCTTGCTTTCTTCATCGGTGTCACGGCCGCGACCTGGCACCGGCTGAGTCCGCTACAGGCCATGGCCAAAGGCCTCCGCACTCCGGCTCTCCTGGTGGCGTTGCCTGCGGTGCTGGTGAATGCGGGCGACGTGAACCTGCCGCTGTTCGCCGACCGGTCGATCGGTCTGCTGGCCGACGCAATGATCCCGGTGATGCTCATGACGCTTGGAATTCAGCTGGCCGGCATGGGCCGGCCCCAGATCGACCGTGATGTGATGCTGGCGTCGGGCTTCCGGCTGCTACTGGCGCCGGCCGTTACCGCGCTGCTCGTGGCGGTGTTCGGACTGGACGGGGTGGATGCCGGCGTCACGATCATCCAATCTGCGATGCCGGCGGCGGTCTTCTGCTCCATCATCGCGATCGAGCACGATCTGGTTCCGGATCTCGTCACCACCACGGTGCTGTTCACGACCCTGGCCAGCGCCGCCACCCTTACGGTCGCGTTGCTGGTCATCTGACCGGCCCGGCAAAGCCGGTGGCCTCCCGGCAATCCGGATCTGAGGCCGGGTGAGCGAGTCGGGCGAACCCCTTCTAGGATGCGGACATGACCTTTGCGATCTCATCCTCACTGTCCGATCTGCTGCGCACGGCACGGGAGTTCATCGACCACGAGGTAATCCCACTGGAGCCTGCTTTCCTGACCGGAACTCCCGACGAGCTGATGCCGGGGTTGGCGAAGGCACGGGCCAAGGCCAAAGCGATGGGAATGTGGGCTCCGGCGATCCCTGCAGAGGTGGGCGGAGCCGGGATGTCGCTCGTCGAGTTCGCCCACCTGAGCGAGGAGCTGGGCCGCACCCCGCTGGGTCATTTCTCCTGCAACGCGCAGGCTCCGGACGTAGGCAACATGGAACTCCTGCTGGGGTACGGAAACGACGAGCAGAAGGAGCGATGGCTGAAGCCACTCGTGGCCGGCGACATCCGCAGCGCGTTCTCGATGACCGAACCGGGCCACGCCGGATCGAACCCGACCTGGATGTCGACTTCGGCGGTTCGTGACGGCGACGAGTATGTGATAAACGGCGACAAGTGGTTCTCGAGCAGTGCCGACGGTGCCGCCTTCACGGTCCTTATGGCGGTCACGAATCCGGACGCCCCGCGCTACGGACGGGCGAGCATGATCATCGTTCCAACCGATACGCCTGGATTCAAGCTCGTGCGGAACACGCCGGTGATGGGCGACGTGGGAAGCGGCTGGTCGAGCCACGCCGAAGTGTCGTTCAACGACTGCCGGGTGCCGGTAACCAACAGGATCGCCGGAGAGGGCGAGGGGTTCGTTCTGGCACAGGCACGTCTCGGTCCCGGCCGTATTCATCATACGATGCGCTGGATAGGCATCTGCGAGCGGTCGATCGAGTTGATGGCACGTCACGCGATCGAGCGAGAGATTGCACCGGGCCGCCCGCTGGCGACACGTCAGGTGGTGCAGCATTGGATCGCCGACAGCAGGGCAGAAACCAATGCAGCCAGGTTCATGGTGCTCGATGCAGCCCACAAGCTCGAGACGGTCGGGAACAAAGCGGCCAGAGCCGAGATCTCTGCCATCAAGTTCTTCGTTGCCAACACGCTTCAGCGTGTCGTCGATCGGGCCATTCAGGTGCACGGCGGTTTGGGGATGACGGACTACACGCCGCTGGCATCCTGGTACCGGCACGAGCGAGCGGGGCGGATCTACGACGGGGCGGACGAAGTCCATCGCAACGTTGTCGCCCGCACCGAACTGGCCAAGTACGGAGAGGTCGATCTGCGGGGCTGAGATTCGACGGCTGCCGGTCTGCAACCGCTCCGGTAATCCGCCATCGCTGCGGTCGGTTCCCTAGAGTCTCTTCTATTCGATTGGGAGACGAGAGGGAGTAGACAGTGCATACAGGCAGGTTGTTCGCCTTGACCGGCGTGATCATCGGGATCGTCGGTCTGTTCTTGAAAGCGCTTCGCACGGACGGCGAGGGTCTATTGCCGGACCTCAATGCCGCAGATCCGGGGTTCCCCGAGAGTATCCCGACTATCTGGGGCGGTCTCGACACGTGGGCACAGATCGCGCTCGTGGTCATCATCGTTGCGGTTGTCGGTCTGGCGTTGTACGGCGCACGCGCCTCTGCCATGGACAGGAACTCCTCGATGACGGTGGCGGTGCTCGGCACAGCGTTGCTCGTCTACGCGGTCGTGAAGATGCTGGACGCCGGCGATGAGGCAGAGACCCTGCAAGGTGGATTCGCCCAGGCCGCCGCCGGCGGCATGATCCCCGAGGCCTACACGGTGGGGACCGGGATAGGGTTCCTGATTCTGATCGTCGGCACCGTGCTCGTCGTTGCCGGAGGTTTGAGCGGGTTGCGCAACACCGAGTAGCCGAGAAGCTTCCGCGCAGTGCCGTGACTCACCTTCGTTCACGGTACTGCGCGGAAACCAGCTCAGCCGATTTCGACGTTCTCCCGAGCGAGAGCCTCAACCATGCGGGTTCCGTCGCCGGGGGCCAGATCGACCGCAGCAGTGTGATCCAATGAGATGCGGGTTCGGAAACCGGCCGCCGCGGCGTCGCGAGCGGTCGCCCCGACGCAGTAGTCCAGTGCCAGGCCGACGACCAGCACGGAAGTGGCTCCATGCTGGTGCAGCAATCCGGCCATCTCGGTAGGGGACTCCCGACCGCTCGACGGGTCGCGGACCGTGAAGCCCGAGTACCCGTCTTCACCGTTGGAGCCCTTCTTCACGACCGGTCCCGCCACTATCAGCCGCGGGTGCAGCTCCGCTCCCCAGGAGTCCTCGACGCAGTGAACAGGCCAGATGCCTCCGTCCTTCTCGAAGTGGGGGGTGGATCCGGGATGCCAGTCTTGCGTGTAGACCACGAATGCCCCCGCCGACGTTGCCCTGATGATCTCCCGATTGACGGGTCCGACGAGTCCGCCGCCGCTCTCAACGTACAGGCTCCCGGCCGGATCGGCGAAGTCGTTCTGCATGTCTACGACTATCAACACAGAGTGAGGATCGTAGGCGGGCATGTTTGAAGTCTACGTCCGCCGATTACAGTGCGCATGGTGCTGACCACCGGAATCCTCTTCACAGACCACTACCAGCTGACCATGGCCCAGCTCTACTTCCGGAACGGTCTGGGCGAACGTCCGGCGCGCTTCGAGCACTCGTTCCGTTCCTATCCCGACTATGGAACCCACCAGGCCGGGTACTCGATAGCAGCAGGCCTGGCTCCGTTCGTCGACTGGATGCAGCAATCCAGGTTCGATGCGCCGGTTGCCGACGCCCTTCGATCTCTGCGCTCCGGGAGCGGGGGAGCCATCTTCGAAGACGACTTCCTCGAATGGATGCAGGAGATAGGCGGTTTCGGCGATGTCTCTCTGTGGGCTGTTCCCGAGGGTCGGGTTGTGCATCGCAACACTCCCATAGCCATCGTGGAAGCGCCCCTCGTGATAGCCCAACTCCTCGAGTCGTCGCTGCTCAACCATCTCAACTATGCGACCTTGATTGCCACCAAAGCATCCCGTGTGGTCGAAGCCGCGCACGGTGGATCGGTTCTCGAGTTCGGGCTTCGCCGCGCCCATGGATTCGGGGGAATCGGAGCGTCGCGCTCGGCGCTGATCGGCGGCGCCGAGTTCTCATCGAATGTCGGGATATCTCACGAGCTCGGTATTCCCTCGAAGGGAACTCACGGCCATTCGATGGTGCAGGTATTCATGGCGATCGCCGGAGGAGAGCTCGAAGCGTTCCGTGCCTACGGGGAGGCCTATCCCGACGATTGTCTGTTGCTGGTGGACACGATAAACACGCTGGAGTCCGGCGTTCCGAACGCGATCCGCGTCTTCGAGGAGCTGAAGTCCAGAGGTCACCGTCCGGTGGGCATCCGCCTCGACTCGGGCGATCTTGCGCATCTGGCTGTTCGGTCGGCTGCCCTGTTGAATGCAGCCGGGTTCGCCGACACGTCGATCGTTCTTTCGAGCCAGCTCGACGAGTTGACCATCTGGCAGATTCGTAACCAGGTCGTCGAGGAGGCTCCCAACTACGGCCTGGATGTCGATCAGATGCTCGCCCGGCTCGTCTACGGTGTTGGCTCCCGCATGGCAACCTCCGACGGGGATCCCAGTTTCGACGGCGTGTACAAGGCAGTTGCGGTCAAGGACGGTGCCGGTTCCTGGCAACCGGCGATCAAGATCTCGGATTCGCCGGACAAGCTGGCTTTGCCGGGAGTGAAGTCTCTGTGGAGGGTCTACGACGAGCGCGGCATCGCCACAGCCGATGTCATCGCCCTCGTTGGTGAGGACCTCACCCGGAGGCCTCTGGAGATCCTTCACCCCGCTCGGCCCGGTGTTGGGCGATCGTTGGAGGCTGCGCAGATTTCGGCCGTGGAAGCGTTGCTAGAGCCGATCGTCACGGAGGGAGAGGTCGTGGCCGGTCTGGGCGACATCTCGGAAGCTCGGAGCCGGCGCGCCGCGGATCTCGCCCGCCTGGACACCGGCGTTCGCAGGCTGGTCAACCCGCACACCTATCACGTATCCGTAACGAGGCCGCTTCTCGAACTGAAGCAAACGCTCGTCCAGGCTCATCGGACCGGATAGCTTTCGGGATCCGCCGAGCCGGGCCGCAACAAGAGGCAGATTCTGCCGCTTGTGCGCCCCCTCAGCAGACCAATCCGCCTCTCTCGGTGAGAGATTCCCCTTTGACCCCTAGCCAATACCACTCTCCGTGGCTAGTCTGATAATAACTCAACCGAAGGGGCTGGTCTTGGCGGGCACGGTCGCACTCAAAAGGGAACGGCATCGCAGGGCGCGTCTTCGGACGCTCGCCATCATCCTCGGCTTGATCGCCGCCTGGATGTGGTCGCGGATCTTCAAGGGTGATACCCCGTGGCCGCATATGCCGGAGCTCGGGCCCGACGCCATGTTCTGGCTGCCGGGGGTCCTCATCATCCTGCTGCTCGGCGTAGTGCTCGTTGCCCCGATGTTGGCCAACGCCCGGTCGCCGCACATCACCTTCCGACCCGAAGAGATCGAGGTTTCGTTCGCAGACGTCCACGGAGCGGACCGGCTCAAGGAAGAGGTGCGGCACACTCTCGAGGTGCTCCTCGATTACAAGCGGTTCCGCGACGAGATGGGTGGAAGCCCGCGTCGGGGTGTTCTGTTCGAAGGCCCTCCCGGAACCGGAAAGACCCATATGGCAAAGGCGATGGCCGCCGAGGCGGAGGTGCCGTTCCTGTTTGTTTCGGCCACCGCCTTTCAGAGCATGTGGTACGGAATGACTGCCCGCAAGATCCGGAAGTTCTTCAAGGACCTTCGCAAGGCTGCCAGAGCGGAGGGCGGCGCGATCGGGTTCATCGAGGAGATCGATGCCATCGGGCTCAGTCGTTCCGGAGTGAGTTCTCCGGCAGGGGGGGCGGCACGGATGACCGTCAACCGTTCCGGAGTCAGCCAAGAGACCGGCGGAACCGTGAACGAGCTGCTGATTCAGATGCAGAGCTTCGACTCACCGCCCTTTGCCTCCAAGGTCAAGGGAGTTTTCAAAGATTTCCTCAATCGGTATCTGGCCCCCGGGAATCAGCTGAAGAAGGACGCTCCCGAGTACACCAACATCCTCCTCATCGCCGCCACCAACCGCGCCGCGGCGCTCGACCCGGCCCTGCTGCGGCCCGGCCGTTTCGACCGTGTTCTCCACTTCGATCTCCCGGGTCGCAGTGCCCGTTTGGCGTTGATCGAGTACTTCCTGTCCAAGAAGGCCCACGACGGGGATCTCGCCGACGAGAGCGCCAGAGACGACCTCGCCGCCGCCACCCTGGGGTACACGCCGGCGTCACTCGAGCGACTCTTCGATGAGGCTCTGCTGCTCGCGTTGAGGGACGGTCGCTCGGCGCTCACGATCGCCGACCTCTGGCAGGCGCGGATGGAGATCGAGATCGGCCTGCCCGAACCGCTCGACCTTCCGGAGAGCGACCGCCGCACGATCGCCACCCATGAGGCGGGGCATGCGACCGCCGCCTACCTGGTCGGAAAGGGGCGCAAGCTCGAGATGCTGTCGATCATCAAGCGCAAAGAAGCCCTCGGGTTTCTCGCTCATCGACTCCTCGAGGAGCGCCATACACAGCAACGAAGCGAGATGCTTGCGTCGATTCAGATTTCACTCGCCGGCATGGTCGCCGAGGAGTTGTTCTTCGATGAGTCCGGAAGCGGTCCGGCCGGTGACCTGGCGGCGGCAACGACGATCGCCGTCGAGATGGTCGGATCAATGGGCCTCGGGGGATCACTCATCTCCTTCAGAGCCCTCGACGGCGGTCCGCTGTCTGGCAATCTGGCGGCTGCGGTCCTCGCCGACGATCAGGCCCGGAGGGCGGTCGACGAGTTACTGGCTGCTCAGAAGCAGGAGGTAACAGCGCTTCTCTCGGGCAACCGCCACATCGTCGAGGCATTGCGTGATCAACTGCTTCTGCGCAACGAACTGGTGGACGACGAGATAATCGATGTGATCGAAGGTGCCCTCGCCGTTGATGGAGGGAAGATCCGAACGATCATCGACCTGCGCGACGAGGACCTGGTCATTCACCGTCATCCGGACGATCCCGGGTTCGTCTGAGACAGAGAACGTACTCTCGCTCATGTTCGACTTCATAACCGGCTATGTGATGGGATCGCGACAGGCAGGCAAGGCGGCCGGTGCGGCTGCCTCGGCCGGAACGTTCGCGTCCGCCGATACGTCCAGGATCCACGACGTCAACGACCGCCTCGACCGCCTCGTGATCGTGACAGAAGCGATGTGGTCGTTGCTCGCGGAGTCCGGATACACCCGGGAGCAACTGGAGGAGCGAATCCTCGCCATGGATTCAGCCGACGGTGTCGCCGACGGGCGCGTATACCGTCAGAAGCTCCGCTGCCCGAACTGCGATTCGGTTGTCCTGGAGGGAATCGGGCGATGTCAGATCTGCGGGACCGAAGTTGGTGGGGAGAGTCCGTTCGCGGGGATCTGAGCACAGGATTCCGGCCGGACCTGAGGACCGATCCAACCTGTGGAACAATGGGGATATGAAGGAACCCTCGCCGCTCGGGGCGGGTGCGGATCATTGGAACACGGTTCACGAGGCCCGGCCGCCCGAGATGCTCACCTGGTATCAGCCGAACCCCCAGAACTCGCTGGACCTCATCGGTCTGGCCGGGTTGTCGGCGTCGCAGCGGATCGTCGATGTCGGCGGGGGGTCGTCGCTGCTGTGCGACCGGTTGATCGAGATCGGGTACCGGGACGTGACCGTAATCGACGTCTCGGCGGCCGCGATAGCTCATGTCCGGTCTCGCATCGGCCCGGTGGCGGGTCCACCGACGCTCGTAGAGGGCGATATCGGGGGCTACCGGAGCGAGAGGAACTTCGATTTGTGGCACGATCGCGCCGTGTTCCACTTTCTGACGGATGCGGAGGAGCGTCGGGTGTATCTCGATTCTCTCGCGGCGAACCTCACGGAGCGGGGTCATGTCGTACTCGCAACCTTCGGACTCCGGGGGCCGGACACGTGCAGCGGACTCCCGGTGCGAAAATACGGGCCGGACGACCTGGAGGATGCGCTGGGTGACCAGTTCGAGCCGCTCGCGTTCCGGGAGGAAGCCCACACCACACCGACCGGCGGGACCCAGCACTTTCTCTACGGTTTGTTCAGGCGAAGCGGCTAGATCGCGGGCCGGCGCGGCCCGTGTGGTGGAGCAACAACGCCGATGCCCCATCGCCCCCGGCCGGGTGGCAGACGGTCCGGCTCCACTTCACTCGCCTGCGATTGAGATGATCTCCTGGGCGGTGGTGACGAAGATGCCGTTGGTGGTGACTATTGGACCTCCAAAGATCGGTTCGCCGACCTCGAACCGCCAGAGGGCCTCGCCGGTTGCTGCATCGACTGCGTGGACGGTGCCTCCCTGGGTGCCCACATAGACGACGCCCTCGGCGACGGTGGGAGCGGTGGTAATGCGGTCGCCGGCGTCGAAGGGCAGGTCCCAGACGGTGTCTGCCAGGGTCTCCAGGTCCCAGGCGAGAAGGTAGGAGTTCTCGACCGAGTAGACGACCGAGTCGGCATAGGCGGGGGAGAGGGGCAGGTCGACCTGGTCGAGAATCAAGCGCGGCGCTGCGTTGCACCGGTCGGTGGGCATGACGAGAATCGAACCGTCGGAGGGAATCAGCACCTGATCCTCGGCGATCAGAGGATGGCTCGACGGGCGGGCGCCCATCGCGATAGGCGCGCAGACCGCCGTTCCGGTCTCGAGATCGATCTCGTGGAGCCGCCCTGCCTCGTCCGGAGCGTAGATGATTCCGTTGGAGATGGCGGGAGTGTGCGCAAAGGCAGACGAGTAGGTGTTTGGAACCGGGTACCGCCACACCACTTCGGAGTCGATGGAAACGGCAATCACCGAACCTCCCTCCGTTGCGATGATGACCTTGTCATCCGCGATCAACGGCGCCGCAGAGACATCGACGCCGAGCTGCATCTGCCAGTGGCTCGAGCTTCCTCCGCCGAGGGCATTCCTCGAGTAGACAGTCCCGTCCTCGCTCACGGCGATGAGGCGGGTGGCCGTTTCCGAGTTGCCCTCCGGGCCCGTGCTGTAGGTGAACTGGCCTACCGCGGGAGCGCTCTGCATTCGTCCGTTCGTTTGCATGCTGAAGCTGATGACTCCGCTTGTTTGGTCGACGGCGTACACGACGTCGTGGGTGGCGCTCACGACATATAGGAAGCGGCCGTAGGCAATGGGGTCGGCTCCGAAGAAGCCGCCCGGCTGGACCGGCTTCCAGTAGCTGCCGAGGAGCTGTCGAAAGCCCCCATCGGTCTCACCCGTGAGCGCCAGATTGCCCCGGAAATCGTGTCGGCCGAAGACACCGAGATCGGGGGGATCGACGATGGGCAGAGAGGAGGGAACGACCGTGGACGGGGTGTCGGGCGATGGCGGGACTGTGGCCGGCGTCGTGGGTTCCGGGTCTTCGGAGTAGAGGAGATACCAGGCAAGTGCGTTGGTACCGAGGAGGATGATGATGGCGGCGGACGCCAGGAGAGGCCAGAGTGGAACCGGCGGCTTGAAGCCCGGCGGCGAACTGCGCCGCCGGTTGACCGTGGGCGGACTCACCATTTGGCTCTTCCCGACGGCGGGCGCGCTGATTGCAACAAAGACCCCCTGAGTTGCCTCAACATTACGCCACCCGGAAGGCCGAGTGATGATCATTCCCGCGCCGGAAACCACCCTCCTGGCGGCGAGCCCGACCCGAAAACGAACTGGATGCCCGGTCAGCCGGCCAGCCAGGAGTCGTGGATCTCGACTGTTTGTACTGCTCCCGGTACGTTCATCCACGAGTCGTGAATCTCGGCTGGTTCCGTGTCGATAAACACCATCGCCACCAGCACTGCCGCGGTAATAGCGAGAACGGCCATCAAGAGAATGGCCAGACTCCGCAGCGGAGAGGGTACTTGGGTTGGTGGGATCGTTTCCCGAACCGGTGCCGACGTCTCGGCAGGAGCATGATGCAGGAGCGTCATGACGCCCTCCTTCCGACCTGTTCCGAAGGCGGAGAGAACACTTGGCCGAGCTCCATCTGGCAACTTCCGCGTGCGGAACGGGCCTAGATCCAGCATCGCGCCGCTGCGATGAGAGGGCAATCGTTTTCACGCCATCGGGCAAGGATCAACGCGACCACCCCCGGTGCGCTCGATCCGGGGGTGGCGGGGGAGTCGGCTCAGAGTGGGCCTATGAGCAAGTCGCGCCGGGCGGGCCGCAGGTGGATCTGCCGCCGCAACGTTGCTCGGGACATGCGGTGGGGGTGTTCGCCCTGCATTTCCAGCGTTGTCTCCGAGACATAGAACTGTTCCTGGAGCGCCCTCATCTGGGTGGTGGTCAGGGGATACATCAGAGTCTCCGTGGTTCGTAGCTTCACTCATGCAACGTACGGCCGACCCGGAGTTTGCGCATCGGGCGTGGCTCCCCATCTTGTCCGGATTCGCTCCCTATGTTGGGAAGATCTCCAGACGCCTGGCTTGATCGGCGGCCTCTCGCCTGGACGTAACACCCAACTTCGAGAGAATCGCCGAAACGTGATGTCCGACCGTCTTCGCCGACACGAAGAGTCGCTCGGCGATTTCAGCATCAGTCAGGTCCTCGACGATCAGGCTCAACACTTCTACCTGCCGGTCGGTGAGGCCGGCCGGGTTCGCGCGGGTCGTCGATCTGGGGCCACGCGGGATTGCCCTGGCACCGACTCTCTTCAGCTTTCGCCGCACCAGGGAAGCAGCGGGGATGCCGCCCAGCCGGTCGAGGATCACGAGGGCTCGGCGCAGGGGTTCCTCCCTATCGGAATCAGCCAGCGCCATCGCTTCCTCGTACGGGCATCCGAGCCTTGCCCAGGCGGCAGCCGCACGATCGGGATGACCGCCGATCTGGAGCGCGAACGGCTCGACCGTCTCCGGGACGGTCTCGAGCCCTCCGCTGCGCCACATCCAGTAGATCGCCTCGTCGCCCACCCACGGTTGCCTGAGTTCCAGGGCGAGTTCAAAGGCGGGCTCGATCGCGGCGCGAACCTCGTCGAGGTTCCCGGCCAGGTACGCCAGTTCGGCTCGGCCGACCGCAACAGGGCCGAGTCGCTGGAACTCGTCGGCTCCCTTGGCAAGTTCCCAGGCTTCGGCCAGCGTTTCGGATGCCGCCGGGTCGCCTCGGCGGGTTTGAACGCGCCCGAGCAGCGTGAGCGCCGGCAGGGTGGTGATACCGGGCGCCTGTGGGCGGCTCATGACCCAGCGGGCATCGGACTCTGCTCCTTCCCAATCGCCGCGCTCGAATCTCATCCTGCCTCGTTGCGCCACCATGT
Source organism: Acidimicrobiia bacterium (assembly GCA_035471805.1). NCBI lineage: Bacteria > Bacillati > Actinomycetota > Acidimicrobiia > Acidimicrobiia bacterium. Next base: position 13,281 of record DATIPS010000040.1, read on the forward strand.
AGTAGTCGTAACCGTGCAACTCGTGATCGACCGAGAAGTTGATTCCCTGTCGGAGATAATCGGCCGCCAGCCCGTACTCCCGATAGTCGAGGGCCACCCACGAGAAGTTGCTGTATGCCCTGGCGGCATGTTCGTCCAGGCCCTCTCGAAGGGCCACATTCAGGCTCTCGAGTAGGAGTTGCCGGCCGCCGAGATCGCCTGCCCGGACCCGGGCGGACCCGAGGTTGTTCAACGCGTGTGCCAGGACGCTCTTGTCGCCGACCGCTTCGGCCGTTTCGATGGCCTTCGTGGCCCAGAGTACGGCAGGATCGAGGCGCTGCGAGAGCATGTGTAATTGGGCGAGGTTGGAGTACGCCATGGCGAGATCCCCGCCCGGTTCCAGAGCCTCGAGGACTGATATGGCCTCCGCTGCTGCCGCTTCGGAACCTTCGCGATCGCCGAGCCACCAGCGCACCCGTGACAACCAGCGCAGCATTCTCCCTTCGGCCGGCTGATCGCCCAGCTCCCGGTATCCCGCCAGGGCCTGCTCGGCCGCGTCCAGCGCATCTTGCTGGTCGTCGGTGTAGTAGCACTCGGTCGTGTACTCCCCGAGGAGCTCCGCGCGTTCCGCCGGCGGCATGAGTTCGAGATGGGGTAGGACGCGACGGTAATGAGAGACGGCCTCACGGTGTGCGCCGGCGGTCCGTGCCTGGCGAGCGGCAACGGGCGCGAACCGAACAACCGCCTCGGTCAGGCCGCCAAGTTCGGCATGGTGCACGATCCTGGCCGGATCGAGGTCGAGGTCGCTCAGCCGATGGGCAACAGACTTGTGCAACTCGAATCGGCGCCTGGCCGGCATCGCCGACTCCACTGCCCTTCTGGCCAGCTCGTGGCGGAACCAGATGGCGTGCTGGTCGAACTCCAGGAGGCCGCGCTCGTGTCCTTCCGTGACGGCAGGCTCGATATCAGCGTCGTCCAGCAACCGCCGATCGCATCTTCCGGGGATGATGGCAACCAGGTCGGCGATCGATCGGGCGGCTGGCGAAAGTCGACGCAGCCGTGCCGTAACCGCATCTACCACATTGCGCGACACTCTCGACCCGCCGGCCGACAGTAGCTCGGTGACTAGGAACGGGTTCCCGCCGGTCAACTCGTACACATCTTCGGGCACGCTCGTCTGATCGGTCAGTCTCTCGACCGCTTCTCTCGAGAGCGGCGCAAGCGATAGCCGGCGCACCGTGTCCGGTTTGAACTCTCCGAGGACGAAGCGGAGTGGGTGTCCCGAATGGAGTTCGTCGTCTCTGAAGGTCACGATTAGAACCACCGGGATTCGCTCGATTCGACGGCCCACATACTTGAGCACGTCCAGGCTGGCGGCATCCGCCCAATGGGCATCCTCGATAAGGACTACGGTCGACCGGTGTCCACCGTCGAAAGCGTCGAGCATCACGCCGTAGACGTCTCCGAGGGGCGGGTTGGAGTCGAGCAGTGCTGCGACAGCCCCTCCGAGCTGGCCGCAGATGTCGCGGAACGGGCCGAGAATACGGGGTGTTATCAGGTCGTCGCAGGCGCCCCACAGGAAACGCGCTGTGTCTGGCAGGTTCCCCGTGAACTCGTTCACCAGCCGGGTTTTGCCCATGCCTGCCTCGGCTCCGATCAGCACGACGGACCCGCGGCCGGTTGCCGCAGCATCGAGCGCGGCCTTCAACTCCTCGATTTCGTGATTCCTCTCGAGGAACTCCATGTGCCGATCGTACCGTTGGGCGGAGACTCATGCCGGACGGCCGTGCGAGGATGGCCCCGAGGAGGTGAGTATGCCTGTTAGCTACGAACGGCGAGAGCGGGTCGCGCTGATCACTCTCGAGCGGCCGGACCGACGGAACGCGGTGAACAAGGAAGCCGCCGACGGATTGCGGGAAGCCTGGCGGCTCTTCGATTCCGACGGTGGGGCTGATGTGGCGGTCTTCAGTGGAGCCGGTGGAGTTTTTTCTGCCGGAGCGGATCTCAAGGACTTCGACCTGGTCGATCATCCGGATGGATTCCTCGGGTTCACCCGGATGGTCGTTTCGAAACCGACCATCGCGGCGGTCGAGGGGTACTGCGTCGCCGGGGGGCTCGAGATGGCTCTGTGGTGTGATCTGCGGGTGGCGGGTGACGGTGCCGTGTTCGGGTGTTTCGAGCGACGGTTCGGCGTGCCTCTGGTCGACGGGGGCACGCAGCGCCTTCCGCGACTGATCGGAACGTCGCGCGCTCTCGACATGATCCTGACCGGCCGGTCTGTCGACGCAGCGGAAGCACATCGGATCGGACTCGCCGATCGGGTGGTTCCTGCCGGCTCGGCGGTAACGGCTGCGATCGAGATCGCCGCGGCGATTGCCTCGTTTCAGCAGGAGACCGTTCGCTCAGACCGGATGGCGCTGCTCGAGGGGCTCGGGCGACCGATAGCTGAAGGGCTCGAGGTCGAGCGTCGCTACGGGTTGGGTGTCCTGAACGTGGCGTCCGAAGGCGCCGCCCGTTTCGCCGGTGGAGCAGGGCGGGGAGGCGCCGGAACCTGACGGATCATCACCAGCGGACGAGCATCGATCCCCAGGTGAACCCGCTCCCGAAAGCGGCGCACGCCACCAGCATTCCCGGCTGCAAGGTTCCGTCCTCCACGGCCTCTTTCATCCCGAGCGGGATCGTAGCCGCCGTGGTGTTCCCAAATTTCTGGATGGTGTTGTACACCTTCCCCTCTGGAATCTGGAGGCGCTGGGCCACAGCTTCGTTGATGCGCAAGTTGGCCTGGTGGAAGAAGAACAGGTCGACGTCGTCGATCGTCACGTCGTTGGCGGCGAGGGCGTCGTCTATGCCCTCGCTCATCCGTTTCACGGCATTGACGTAGACCGCTCTGCCGTTCATCTTGGGGTACTGGTCCCCGCGCTCGAGGTGTTCATGGGTGACGAGTCCGTCCGGATGTGCCATGCCGGGGGAGGAGAGCCACAACGCGTTCGCTCCCGAGCCGTCTGCGTGGAGGTGAGTCGAGAAGACCTGGGAGTCGTCGGTGCTCTCGACATCGGTTGCCTCCATCACTATTGCGCCGGCACCGTCCCCGAACAGCACGGTAACGTCGCGACCCGCATCGGTCTTGTCGAGTCCTTTGGAATGGATTTCCGATCCGATGACCAGCACCTTCTCGTACATGCCGGTGCGGATGAACTGGTCGGCGATCGAGGTTCCGTATATGAAGCCCGTGCACTGCTGGCGAATGTCGAGGGCCGGGATTTCGCTGATTCCCATCTTGGCCTGGAGGAAGCACGCTGTGCCGGGAAAGAAGTGGTCCGGACTGAGGGTGGCAACGAGAAGGAGGTCGATGTCCTCCTTGGCGACATCCGCAGCGGCGAGCGCTGCGTTGGCCGCCTCGAGAGCAAAGCCGGAGGGCGAATCGCCCGGGGCGGCCCAATGGCGCTGGCGAATCCCCGTTCGCTCGACGATCCAGTCGTCGGAAGTATCCATCATTTTGGCGAGATCGTGGTTCGTGACGACCCGCGGTGGAACGAATCCGCCGACTCCCGTGATCCTGGATCGAATCGCCATCGTGTTCCTCCGAGTGTGGGGGTGTGGGCCATAGTAGGGCGAAGCGGGCGACCCCAGTGGAACGGTTGGCCTGCGGCAGTGATTCCGCTCACTCTCGAGTTCTAGGTTATGGGTTCTAGGTTTTGGGTGCTGGGGCGTGGCGCGCCGCCCAGGATTACTCGATACCCAAGACCTGTCTACTTCTACCGGCCGGCTGCCTTCCAGGCATCGCGCAGTCTCACTTTGGCGCCGATCTTGAGTATGGAGCCCTTGTAGATACGGCCGCCGAGCCTGACGAGGAGGTAGGTGGCGATCACGACCAAACCGATGGAAACCAGCATCTCCCAGATCGGTACGTCGGTCACCGCGGCCCTGATCGGCATCACCAAGGGCGACAGCGGAGGGACGATCGAGGCGATCGTTGATAACGCGCCGTCCGGATGCTCGGGCGTCGTGAGTGCGATGAAGTAGCCGGGCAGCAGCAGCATGGCAGGCAGCATTGCAACGCTCTGTGCATCTTCCTGCCTCGAAACCGTTGCCCCGAGCGCTGCGTAGACGACCGAGAAGAACGAGAATCCGATCAGGTACCAGAAGACTATGGACAGGAGGACCCGAAGGCTCAAGGCGCCGAGATTGACGTCCGCGATATCGAACAGGCTGACGGTGAAGAGGGCGGCAGCGCCCAGTATGAGGAGCTGCGCCAGCCCGAGGGTTCCGATTCCCAACACCTTGCCTGCGAGGAGTTCGTGCGGGCGCACACGGGAGAGCACCACTTCAACGACGCGAGACGACTTCTCTTCCATAACCCCCATCATCACGAACTGTCCGAACATCAGAATCGAGATATAGAGGACGATCGAGCCGGCGAATGCGGCGATCTGTTTGGGGCCCGCCTCCGGATCGGGGTCGTTGAGCATGCGGGAACCGGGTGGTGACGGGTTGAGGAGCGAGGCGGCTTCTCCTGCGGTGAGGCCGAGATCGGCGATTACTTGCCGGCGGTCGATTCCTTGCACGGCGGCGGTGATTATCGAAGCGAGCTGCAAGGACGGTTCCTCGTTCCAAACGAGCTCTGCACCGTCGACGATCAGAACATCGGCCCTCCCCGACTCAACTGCAGCCTCTCCCTCTTCGAGAGAGACATAGGAGGTGACCTCGACCGACCGATCGAATGCTCCGGCGGACGCAGCCAGCGCTCCGGAGAGCCCTTCCGGCTGCGAACCGAGCGTCCCGATGTCGTAGGGTGCCGGATCGCGCATCTCGAACGCCAGGAGTGGGCCGACTGCGGCAAGCAGGCCGATTATCACAACTATCGAGATGAGGAACGCCCGGCTCTTGGCTCGCTGCATGAAGTCTCTATAGGCGACCAGAAGGATGTGACGGAGCGAGTTCATCGGCTCACCGCCTCTCGGAAGATGTCCGACAGTCGGGGAGGTTCGACGGAGAACCGGGTCACCGTCCCATCCGCCTGTGCCCGCTCGAGGAGTTGCCGGAGATCGACGTCCCGATCGACCAGGTAGCGGTTCTTTTGCCGCCCGTTGCCGGCAAATACCGCGCCGGAGATCTGGGGATCCCACTCGCGCCCGTCGACGGTCACTTCGAGGTGGAGGTGTTCGGACTTGGCCTTCAGCTCTTCGAGGGTCCCGGACACCATTACCCGGCCGTTATCGATTATGACGACGTCCTGGCAGACGTCTTCAACGAGATCGAGCTGGTGGCTGGAGAACACGACTCCCATGCCGGAGTCTGCGAGGTTGCGGAGGATGCCCGCCATCGCTTCGACACCGAGCGGGTCCAGGCCGGCGAACGGCTCATCGAGCACCGCCAGCCGGGGTTTGTGGACGAGAGAGGCGGCCAGCTGCACTCGCTGCTGGTTGCCGTGCGAGAGCTCCTCCAGCTTGGAGAGGGAACGTTCCGCCAAGCCGAGCTGACCGAGCCAGGTGGCCGCCTCCGACGCGGCCTCGGCTCTTCCCAGCCCGGACAGGCGCCCGAAATAGGCGAGTTGCTCGCCGATTTTCATCTTGGGGTAGAGCCCGCGTTCTTCCGGCATGTATCCGAAGCCGGTGCGGTCGATGTGATCGACCGGCTTGCCGTTCCATGTGACGGTCCCGGAATCCGGGTTGACCAGTCCGAATACGCAACGCATGGCAGTCGTCTTGCCCGCGCCGTTCGGGCCGAGGAATCCGACGATTCGTCCGGGTTGGACGTTGAAACCGGCGCCGTCGAGAGCGACCACGTCTCCGAAGCTCTTGTGAAGGTTCACGAGCGAAAGCAACACCACCTCCGGTCACTCAACCAGGCAACTGTGGCACATCCCCGCTCTTCGACCCAGAGTCGGCGGGGCTGTTCCGGATGCCGAACGGCCCTACGGCGGAGGTGTAGGTTCGGGAACAGGGCTTGACCACCCGCCGTCTATGTGACATCATAATGACATCATGATAATGTCTCCTTCGCCCGACACTACAGCTCGCTCCGACTGGGCGTTTCGAGCTGAGAACGTGACCAAGACCTACGACGGCGAGGTATTCGCCAACGATGCGATCACCATTGAGGTGGAGCCGGGAGAGGTCTACGGATTACTCGGTCCGAATGGCGCAGGCAAGACCACATTCGTGAAGCAGGTCATCGGCCTCCTCAAACCCACCTCCGGATCCATCAGGGTCGGCCCGTACGACCTGGTGGAGGATCCAGATGTTGCCCGCCAGCTCTGTTCGTACCTTCCGCAGGCACAGATGCCGATCCAGTCTTTCAAGATGCACGAGGCGGTACACATCACCGGACTCATTCGCGGCGGTCCGTCGGATGCGGTTCGGGAGCGTGGCGACGCTTTGATCGAAGCGCTGGATCTCACCGAGTGGCGGGATACCCTGGGGCACAAGCTCTCCGGCGGTGTCCGGCGGCTGGTCGGTTTCATCATGACGACGGTGTGGCCGGGCAAGGTCGTGATTCTCGATGAACCAACCAACGACGTAGATCCGCGCCGGCGCCGGTTGCTTTGGGAACAGATCCGGCTGCTGGGCAGCGGGGGAGCTGCGGTCTTCCTCGTGACACACAACGTCCTGGAGGCAGAGAAGGCGGTCGATCGTCTTGCGATCATCAACGAGGGAAGGCTGATCGCCCAGGGCACACCATCATCTCTGAAGTCGGACGATCGAGGCAGGCTGCGCCTGCAGCTGATGCTCCGCCCCGGCAACGGAATCCCCGAACTCCCAACTCTGGTTCATCATCACGCCAGGGTCGGGAACAACCTGATGATGGTCATCGACGAGGCCGCCGCCGGTGCCGGAATCGCCTGGGCGCAGCAGATGATGGAGGCTGAGATCGCCGAAGAGTATGCGCTCGGGGCGACAACCTTGGAGGACGTCTACATCAGGCTGACGGGCCACACGTCGCAGGGCGATTCATGATCGCCGCTCCGGCGTCGACGCTCCCCGGCAAACGGGCAGGGATTGCCCACTGGTTGCGCAGCTACACGGCCATGCTGCGCTGGCAGCTGACCGACATGCGGCTGCTGCTCCCGCTGACCGTAATGGTTCAGCTTCTCTCCGGAGTAGGGCTCGTCCTCGGATTCGGATTGTTGATCGACGACGTGTCGGAGCGCGTCGCCCTCTTTCTGTCGACCGGCGCGGTCGTCGTCACACTCGTCGTCGTCGGTGTCATCATGGGCCCACAGCTGATCGCCCAGCAGAAGAGCGCCGGATCCTACGACTTCATGTGGTCGTTGCCGGTTCCACGATCATCTGCGTCGGCGGCCTGGGTCACTCTCAATGTCTTCATTGCCGTGCCTGCCATGTTCGGGGCGCTATTCGCAGCCATCTGGCGCTACGGCGTCTCGTTCGAACCATCCCTGATGATCGTCCCGGCCGTCGGGCTCACGCTCGTGACCGGCACTCTCCTCGGATATGCCCTGGCCCACGGGATTCCTCGACCTGATATCACCCAGCTGATCTCGCAGCTGCTCATCTTCGTGATCTTCGGATTCGCACCGATCAGCTACCCGATAGAGAACCTCCCAGGATGGCTGGCCGAGGTGAACCGGTATCTGCCTTTCTATCCCATGGCCAACGCAGTTCGCGACTCGCTGACCGAGGGTATCGTCACCGATGTCGGGCGGTCTTATGTCGTGCTGGCCGTTTGGGCGACTCTGTCCATCGGGATCGTCGGCATCGTCTTGAGGAGGCGAAAGTGAACACGCTGGTCGACGCCCCCGTCGTTCGCACCGGTCCCTCGTACTGGGTCAACAGCTACCTGGCCATGGTTCGTTTCGAGCTGATCAATCTGCGAACCTTCCTGGCGCTGGCGTTCGTCATTCAGATCATGACCGGTGCCGGTATGGCCTTCCTGTACGGTTTCTACCTGGGCGACGTCCCGGAGGTCGCCCGGTTGTTCATCGTGACCGGGATTCCCGCACTGGCATTGGTGCCAATCGGGCTCGTGATGGTTCCGAACTCGATAATGATTCACAAGATCAGCGACACCTATGATTTCGTGTGGTCCCTTCCGGTACCGAGAACGACCTCGGCGGCCGCCACATTCACGGTGTTCACGGGTCTGGCCGTGCCGGGGACGCTGATCGCGCTTCTCGTGGCCGACGGTTACTACGGCGTGGACTTGGCGTGGTCCCCGCTCCTGGTCCCTGCCGTCCTGCTGACATCTCTGATGGCGACCTCCGTGGGTTTTGCGATAGCGCACGCCATCCCGGAGCCGCGGTTCACCAACCTGCTCACGAACATCATCATGTTCCTGGCGATTCTGTTTGCTCCGATCGTCGTTCCCATTGCCCAGTTCCCTGAGTGGTGGGCTTCGGTGCACCGGGTGTTGCCCTTCTATCACATGGCGCAGGTGTTGCGCGACTCGCTGTCGAACGGTCTCGTCGAATCGGCCGGCATCTCCTGGATGATTCTCGGAGCTTGGACGATCGGCGCCTGGTTCCTGGCAGCATGGGTGGTGGGTCGCAGGAAGTAGCCGCCCGTTGACCGTTACCTGTTGCGCCTAGTCTGCGTTGCATGGATCGCGTGGCTCGCATCATCGTCCGACATTCCAAACGCATTCTGGTGGGCACCGGTCTGGTGACGGTTCTGGCGCTGTTGATGTTGTTCCGGATGGACTTCAACGCCGATGTCTCCTCTTTCATTCTCGAAGGCAGCGAGGTCGGCCGTGAGTTCAGCGAGCTCCAGAGCAAGTACGCCACCTTGGATCCCATCAACGTGGTCGTCTCGCTCCCGGAAGGCCGGTCGTTCGCCGACAGGCAGTCGTTGTTGTCGCTGGTCACGATACGGGACGAGCTCTCCCGGGTTTCCGGTGTCACCTCGGTCGCGTCGCTCATTCCGGAGGTCAACCCCCTAACGGGCATGCCGATCACTGCTGCCATGCTCGAGCTGATACCGGACGCCCAGTTGTCGGGCGTCCTCGATGCGAACCCGCTGACCGAGCTCCTGCTGAGCGAAGACGGCCGGCATTCGATGCTGATGGTTGTGCCTGCCGATGATGGCCTGGACGTTGCGCAGGAACTCTCCGACTATCAACCGCCCGGCGATATCGACCTCGTGTTGTCCGGCAATCCGGTTGTCTTCGCCAAAGTGCTCGACATCCTGTCCTGGTTTCTCTTGATCATCCCCCCGGTCATCGTGATGCTCCTGATCGGCACGTTCTACGCGACGATCGGTGACCGGCGTTTGAGCATCCTGGCGTTGATCCCTGCGCTGCTCGGTGCGATCTGGACTTTCGGTTTCATTTTCGCCCTCGGGCGTGAGATAGACGTGGTGACCGTGATAGTCCCCATTTTCGTGATCGTGATGGGTTCGGCCGACGGTCTCCATTTCGTGACCCACTACCAGGAGGTCGCAGAACGAACCGGGGACACGGTGGAAAGAGTCCGGTCGACGCTGCGGCACGTCGGAATCCCGATGATCCTGACCACGATCTCTACCGCGGCCGGATTCCTCTCCCTGACTTTCACGGACGTCCGGCCCATCCGGCAGATGGGAGCGTTCGCCGCGACCGGTATCGTCTTCGCCGGCATCATCTCGTTCTTCTCGCTCCCGGCGTTGCTGAGCCGGATCACCGTGGAGGCGAAGCATCACACTGCGCTCCTGGGTCCCCGATTGACGGCGGGATTGAAGCGGCTCGTGTTGACCAGAGTTCCGGCAATCGTGCTGACCCTCGGCCTTCTGGCTTTCGTCGCGTTCACCGTCCCGCAACTCACCGTGAACTCGGACCAGCTGTTCTTCTTCAAGAGCGACGACCCCGTTCGCGAGGCTTTCAACAGGACGGAAGAGCTCTTCGGCGGAGCGACTCCTCTGACCGGCGAGTTCGCCTTCGACCCCGCGCAGGGCGTTGGCGGGCTGGCGGTCGTCGCCGCCCTGTCGCAGGAGATGGAGGCTCTGCCGGGGGTCCGCAAAGTGTTCTCGGTTGCCGACATCGCCGTTGCGTTGCCACCCGAACAGCTCCAGGCAGCCCTCAGTGGGGATCTCGATCTGCGGGTCGGCAATCTGGTGTCGGACGACGGCTTGCGGTTCACGCTCCTGCCTTCCGATTTCACCAACGAGGACCTTCAAGGCTGGCTCGACTTCGTCGAGGAGAACGACGGAGTTCGTCTGCTGACGGGTATGCCGATCATCTGGGATGAGATTGCCAGAATGGTTCTGCGCGCCCAGGTCGTGTCGCTGGCCGTCGCGTTCGTTCTCGTGTTCATCATGCTGATGGCCGCCTATCGCCGCTTCAGGGAGACGGTTGTCTCGCTGGTGCCCGTGGCGCTGACGATCGCCACGTTGCTCGGGTTCATTGCAGTCTCAGGGATACAGCTCAATCTCCTGACGGCCATCATCTCCAGCATCGTGCTGGGGGTCGGAATCGACTATTCGATTCACTTCGTTGCTGCGATAGACAACGCCCGGAGCGAGGGTGACGGCTACGTGCTCCGCGCCATCGATCGAGCCGGCCGGCCCATCGTCGCCAACGCGCTGGGCATTGCCATCGCGCTGAGCGCTCTCTGGTTGTCGCCGCTTGCGATTCATCCGCAGGTATCGATGATGATGTGGGTGTCGATGATCACCGCAGCTCTGGCGGCGTTGACGGTCATACCGGCGATGCTGCCCCGGGACGGTGTCCGTTTGACCGAGCCGCCTGAGGCCGGCTAGTCGTCGTCGAGGATTCGCCGTATTCGTTGGCGAAGGTGCTCGGGAGCGAACGGCTTGGCGATAAAACCCGATGCCTCCGTCAGGTCCGCCCTGCCGCGGATTTCGTCCGAGTCATGCGCCGACATCATCATCACCGGAACGGAGGCCGTTTGCTCGTTGTCGCGGAGTCTGGCAAGGACCTCCCAACCGTCGATGTCGGGAAGGGCTATATCGAGGATTATCAGATCCGGAGTCTGTTCGAAGCTCGACACGAGGCCCGATTCACCGTTCTGCTCGGTCACCACTTCGTAGCCTTCCCGTCCGAGCGCGACCTGAAGAAGCCGCAGAGTGGGTTCAGCGTCGTCGATGACCAGGATGCGTTTTGCCACTATCCCTCACATGTGTCCGCGTCAAGACGGATTCTGGCACGAGAGCCGGTCGATGTCGCAACCCGGTCCGGGTCATGGTCCGCTCTGCCGTTGGCTATGGTGAACGATCCATGCATGCCTCCGTCTACGTCGCCACCAGCCTGGACGGCTTCCTTGCCGGGGATGACGGAGATCTCGAGTGGCTGACCGGAGCGGACCCGGGTGACGCCGACTACGGCTTCGCCGAGTTTCTGGCTTCAGTCGATGCTCTGGTGATGGGCCGGAACACATTCGACTCAGTCCTGGCCACCGGGAAATGGGCATACGGAGCAAAGCCGGTACTCGTGCTCAGCCATCGCCCCCTCGACCTCCCCAACGGCTTCTCCGGTCGAGCGGAAGTCGTGAATCTCTCACCCCGGGCCGTGGCGGCCGAATGCGACCGGCGAGGCTTCGACCATGTGTACGTGGACGGCGGTGAGACTATTCGGAGCTTCCTGGGCGCCGGATTGGTCCGGCGAATGATCATCACCCGACTGCCCGTTCTCCTCGGCTCGGGTATCCCCTTGTTCGGGCCCGTCCCCGCCGATATCGATCTCGCCCTGGTCGGGTCGACGTCGTACGAGAACGGATGGATTCAAGATGAGTATGAGGTGGTGTCATAGATAGGGAGTCGGAGGGTCGTCCGCCTCTGTCTTCGTGAAGCGGCGTCCGGCGAAAACCGCCAGGCTGCCTCCGGCGGCGAGAGCGCCGCCTCCGATGAACACGATCGGGAGGCCCCAGAAGAGCATCGACCTGTCGGGCTCTCCGGCCTGCCTGATGGCGATGTCCCATATGTACCACTTCACGGCGGCGACCCCGATTGCCAGCGAGATTGTCGCGGCGGAGGCGGCGAGTATCGCCCGCCATCGGGTTCTCAGCATTGGGTACCTCCACCGGTCATCCCGGGGAATCTACCCGACCGGGTCAGGCGGCCGCCGGCTGGATAGATGTGACGTAGTTGAGGGTGATTGACTCGGTTCCGGCCGCGTTGCGAAGAAGAATCGCCCGCTCACCGTATGGGGATGCCATACCCAGGTACTCCCCGATGACGACTCGGAAGCGGGTGGTTGCCTCGTATACGGCTCCTCTTTGAAGTTGATTGAACTGCCAGGGTGCGCTGGCGCGCGAGGTGGTTGGTGCCATCATCGGCACTCCTTTCGTTGCGGGCCGTGCAGGCCCGACGTGCTGAGGTAGTTGTTGAGTTCGCCGGTCAGTCGCGGCCGGGCTTGGGGTGGGCGAGCCGAACGGTGAGATCCCTACCGCCCAACATCGATCCGTTCAGGGCTTCAACGGCATCGTTGGCGGCGCGTTGCGGCATATCTACGAATGCGAAGCCCTTCGATCGGCCCGTTCGACGATTCAGGACGACGGTCGTCTTCTCGACTTTACCGAACCGTCCGAACAGGGCCTGAACATCTTCTCCGGTGGCTCCCCAAGGCAGGTTGCCGACGTAGACGCTCTGCTCGCCGGTCGTCTGACGGTGGGGTTGAGTCCGATCTCGTGTTCCGGACTGCCGGCGAGGGCTTGACTCGCGGCGCTCCTCCGGGCGGGTGTCGTCGCGTCTCTCCCGCCGGGCGTCTGCCCGCTTTGGAGCAGGGTTGTGCTCTCGCTGCTTGGCGGCAGGGACGGGAACCGGGTGTCCATCATGATTCAGCGCTTCGATTCGGGGTGCTTCGATCGGCACGTGCAGGTCGAGTTCCTTCTGCATCTTGCGGACGGCTCGCTGCTGCTCGCCGGTGACCAGGCTGACGATGGTTCCTGTAGCTCCGGCACGCGCCGTCCGGCCCGATCGGTGGAGGTAATCCTTGTGGTCCGCCGGGGGATCGAAGTGAATCACGGAGGCAACTGCTTCTATGTGGATGCCTCTCGCAGCTACATCGGTGGCTATGAGCGCCTGGGCTCGGCCAGACGAGAACGCTTGGAGTGCTCTGGATCGCTGAGCCTGGGATCGACCGCCGTGCATTGCTACTGCTCGGACGCCCACCCGGTCGAGTTGCTTGGCGAGGCGATCGGCGCCGTGGCGGGTGCGTGTGAACACAATCGAGCGGCTCGCCGCTCTCACCAGATCGGCAGTGTGTTGAACGCGATCGTGGTGCTGCACGAGCCAGAAGTGGTGTCGCGCATCGATGGTCTCCGGCTCCACAGACCCTGTCTCGTGGCGCACGGGATCATGCTGGTAGTCACGGCTGAGCACGGCGATGTCACCGTCGAGCGTCGCCGAAAAGAGAAGTGTCTGACGTTTCCGAGCAGTGTGGTCGAGGATCCGCCTGACCGCCGGCATGAATCCCATGTCTGCCATGCGGTCGGCTTCGTCGACGACGACGATGTCCACCTGGCCGAGGTTCACCGACCCCTGCTCTATCAAGTCCTCGAGTCGCCCGGGGGTTGCCACCAGAACGTCGACGCCCTTCCTGAGCGCACTCTTCTGGGGGCCGTAGCTGACACCGCCGTATACGGCCGACACGTAGCGATCGACTGCCCTGGCGAGCGGGGCCAGTTCCTCCTTGATCTGCTCGGCGAGCTCACGAGTGGGGGCCAGGATCAGTGCTCTGGGACGCTGTGATTTGGCGATCTCGACCCTGGCGAGCAGGGGAAGTCCAAAAGCGAGGGTCTTGCCGGAGCCGGTCGGTGCCTTGCCGGACACGTCGCGGCCGGCCAGTGCATCGGGGATCGTGGCTTCTTGAACGGGAAAGGATTCGACGATGCTTCGTTTGGACAGGGCATCGACGAGCGAATCGGGCAGCCCGAGGTGGGCGAACTTGGTAGACATGGTGACTCCTGGTCCCGGTGGGGACGTAGTTGGACTTTCGGTCTCGCTCTCGATCACGCTGCGTCTATCGCTCGACGGATCGAGAATCGGCCGAAGAGGCGGTCCAACCGGGTGAGAAACTGAGCCGTTGATCCACCGGGGAAGCGACAGAGCGCTGGCCTCCACCCGGTGCGGCCTGCGGAACGATAGCAGGTATTCCGGACTTGGGAAGCAACTCTGAGTGATTGTACCGCTGCGATGGGCGCGAGGCCCGGCATCCCGGATGGCCCACGGCATAGGATGCCTGTATGGCAATCCACGATGGAGGCTCGAACTCAGCCTCCGGACGCCGACCGAGAGACATGAGATACGGCGCCGCCGTAGCGGCCGGCATCGGAGTAGCTCTCTTCTTGAGCGTGATGCCGCTCATCCCGCCACAGCCCCTGGCGGTCGACGCCGACCCGGTTGAGTACTCGGCAGAGCGGGCGATAGAGCACGTGCGGGTCGTTGCACGTGAGTCCCATCCGATGGGGAGCAAAGCCTCCGCCGGCGTTCGCAGCTACATCGTCGAGGTCCTTTCGGACATGGGTTTGGACCCCGAACTGCAGTCCGTTGTGGCTGCGGACTACTTCGGGGATCCGGGCAACACGGTGGATGTGATCAACTTGATGGCGCGTATTCCGGGAACTGATTCAACGGGTGCCGTCTTGCTGATGGGCCACTACGACACGGAGCCGGGGAGCCCTGGAGCCAACGACAACGCAACGGCAGTGGCGACGCTGCTCGAGACTGCCCGGGCGCTGCTGGCCGGAGAGGACCTGCGGAACGACGTCATCTTGCTGTTCACCGATGGAGAGGAACCTGCACCCCGCTACGGGTCCGTTGCCTTCGTATCCGGCCACCCGTGGATGGACGACGTCGGCTTCGTGCTCAACTTCGAGGCAATCGGTGGTTCCGGACCTTCGGTGATGATCGAGTTGAGCGGCCCCGCTCGATCGATGATCGACCGGTACGCTGCGGTGGTCCCCAGTCCTGCCGCCTATTCCCTGATCACCGAGGTGAACCGGGTCATCGGCGGGTCCAACACCGATTTCTCCAAGTTCCGCGATGCGGGTGTCGCCGGTTTCGACTTCGCCTACATCCACGGCTCACCCATCTACCACACCCCTGCCGACGACGTTGAGAGCGTGAGCTTGCGAAGTCTGCAACACCATGGTTCGAACGCCCTGTCTCTCTCGCGCCATTTCGGCGCTTTGGATCTCGCCGGGCCAACCGACGACGGCGAGGTGGTCTTCTTCACCGCTGCCGGGTCGTGGGTAGTCCGCTATCCGGCGTCCTGGGCGCTGCCGTTCGCCATCCTGATAGCGATCGGGTTTGTGGCCGCGGCCGGTCGCCGACCGGTCCGCCGGTTGCTGTCCGGCGCAGGGATCGTGCTATCGGCAGTCCTGGCCGGTACGGTCGTTTCCAGCGTGATCTGGTGGTTGCTGACCGGTGTGCGACGCACGCCCGGCATGTGGGAGAGCTACCTATACCTGGCGGTTCTGCTGACCGTGGGGGCCTCTGTTCTCGTCTTCCTGATGCGACGATCGGGCCGGCGGTCCGGGCGTGCCGACCCGGCCGGAGGTGCGGTCCTGATCTGGGTCGGTCTGGCAGTTCTCACCGGTGCAACGCTGCCGGGCGCCGGCTACCTGTTCGCATTGCCTGCGCTGGCCGGCGTGGTTGTGCTCGGGACTCCGGCCGACGGAGCAGTCCGGCCGTTCGGTTTGTTCCGGACGCTGGCCGTTGCGGTTCCGACGCTCGTCGTGCTGGTTCCCACCATGGACTTCTTCTTCCAGTTCGCGCAACCGAGACCCGGGAATCTGGATTCCGAGGTGATCTCCCTGATATCGATCACGCTTTTCCTCGGACTCCTCGCCGGAGCGTTGTTCAGGCCACTGTGGACTGCTTCTGACGCGTCGGGCGCAGCCGGCGTTCGACTCTCCGTCTCCGAATGATCCACACGAAATCGGATTGAACGCCGCTAACTTTCCGGCATGAGTAGACCGATTGTTCTGGTTCCCGGTTTCTGGCTGGGCGCGTGGGCGTGGGACGAGGTTACCGCCGCCTTGCGTGCCGACGGGCACGATGTCACGGCAGTGACGCTGCCCGGTCTCGAATCGGCCGACGCCGACCGGTCGAATATCACCCTCACCGATCACATCGACGCCATCTGCCGGGCGGTGTCTACTGCGGGGCCTCCGGTGGTGCTCGCAGTGCACAGCGGCGCCGGGGCCCCCGGGTATGCGACAACCGACCGGATTCCGGAGCAGATCGCGGCGATGGTCTACGTCGATTCCGGCCCGGCAAAGGGCCCCCTCGACCCCGACCTCACCTCGATCGAGGTGCCGCTGCCTTCTCGGGAGGAACTCGAGGAGGAGGAAAACCTAGACGGTCTCAGCGAGGAGCAACTCGATACCTTTCGGCGGAGGGCCGTTCCGGAGCCGGGCGCCGCCCTGCGCGAGTCGGCGGAGCTGACCAACGAAGCCCGGCTCGACGTGCCCTCCGTCGTCGTGTGCACGGGGTTTTCCTCGGCACAGATCAAGGCCGCGGTCACGGAGGGTTACACGTGGCTCGGCGGCCTGGCCGAACTGCGCGACGTTGCCTACGTCGACCTGCCCACCAGCCATTGGCCGATGTGGTCGCGACCGCGCGAGCTGGCGGCCATCATCGGAGGAATCGCCCGCCGTGCTTGAGGACATCTCGGTTCGGGGCGGGTTGTGGCGGTGGGGTGGTTGGAAATCGAGCCGCGCCGCCGGCCGGCGGCTGCCGGCTGTGGTCCGGTGGATCGTGCGCGGGTTCAGCCCAGTTCTTCTCGCAGCTGTCGTTTGAGGATCTTGCCGGCGGCGTTCCTGGGCAACTCGTCCACAGCCACGGCCCGCTTCGGTATCTTGTAGCGGGCGAGTTTGCCGTCGCAGAAGTGGATTATGTCGGAGGCGTCGAACATCTCCGGATCGCGCGGCACCACCACGGCCAGCCCGGACTCTCCCCACCGCTCATCGGGCACCCCGATCACTGCCACGTCGAGCACGTTGTCGTGCCTGAACAGCAGCTGTTCGACCTCGGCCGGGTATACGTTCTCGCCGCCGGAGATGAACATGTCCTTCCACCGATCCACGATGTAGACGTACCCGTCCTCATCGACGCGGGCTGCGTCGCCGGTATGCAGCCAACCGTCGGTGAACGATTCGGCGTTCGCGTCCGGTCGCTCCCAATAGCCGGGAGTGACATTGGGTCCCTTGGCCCAGAGTTCGCCGATGGCTCCAACGGGGAGATCGTTACCCTCCTCGTCGACGATGCGAATCGAGGTGTGGAGGACGGGTTTTCCGACAGAGCCGGCTTTGGTCAGAGCGTGCTCCTCGTCTGTAAGGAACAAGGTCGGGCTGGTTTCGGTCAGTCCCATTCCCTGCCTGATGTAGATACCCCTGCCGGCATAGCGCTCCAGCAAAGTCACAGGCATGGCCGACCCGCCGCACGCCCACGACTGGACTCTGGACAGGTCGGTGGACTCCCAGCCGTCGTACTCTGCCAGGAACTGATAGACGGCCGGTACCCCGAAGAAGTGGGTGATCTCCCCGGACCCCAACCAGTGCAGCAGCCTCTCCGGGTCGAACTCCCTGAGGTTGACGGACGATGCACCGAGCCGCAGACAGGGCGTTGTGTAGAGGTTCAATCCTCCGGTGTGGAAGGTCGGCAACACGTTCAGGTTGCGCGACTTGTAAGTGAGTCCGACGGCATCGCCGATGTTGATCGCGTTGTAGAAGAACATCCGGTGGGTGATTAGTGCACCCTTGGGATGGCCGGTCGTGCCGGAGGTGTACATGATGGCCAGCGGGTCGTCGTGGGTGGCCGTGACGGAGGGAGCAGCATCAGGGTCTGCTCCGGCGAGGGCAGCTTCGTAGGCGTCGCCGAGGCTCAGGCAGGAGGGCGCCACGAGCTGGTCGACCGCCTGCCGGAACTGCTCTTCGTAGATCAGCACGGTCGGGCGGCTGTCTCCGACGATGAACTGCAGTTCGGGTACCGCCAGTCGCCAGTTGAGCGGGACGATGATCGCCTTCAGGTGTGCACAGGCGAACAGCACTTCGAAGATGTCGATCGTGTTTTCCGACAGGAAAGCCACCCGGTCACCCTCGCCGACGCCCTTTCCGGCCAGCCATGCGGCCATCCGGCGCACCCGATCGTCGAGTTCGGCGTAGGTGTGAGTCTTGCCCGAGTAATCGTCTATCAGAGCCACGGAATCCGGACGGATATCCGCATGGAAACCGATCCAATCGTATGCCGGTACTGCCATCTCGCTACCACCTCACCACATTTGCCGCCCACGTGTAGCCGGTTCCAGCCGAGATCAAGAGCACATAGTCGCCGGGACGGAGGTCCTCACGCCGCTGCGCCAGGCCGACGATTGGATCGATGCCCGACATGTGTCCCGTCGTGTTGAGGTAGACGGTTTTCTCCTCGGGAAGGTCGAGTTCCTCGAGGACCCAGTTGAAGAACGATCGTTTGAAGTGAAGCGGCACCATCAGGGCGAGATCACCGGAGGTGATGCCTGCACGTTCGAGCGCCTGCCGGGCCACTTTGATGAAGTTCGGTCCCGAGACCGGGTCGAGGCGCTCCTTCATCGAAGCAGGATCTCCGACATCCAGATAGTGCATGCCCGTTTCGACGGTCTCGTGACTGGCAGGATGTTTGCTGCCGCCGGCATAGACGGCCACATCATCGGCAAACCGGCCGTCGGTGATGATCGCCGAAGAGACGATCTCGTGACCGGGGCGCGACTTCGACAAGACCGCCGCTGCTCCACCGTCGCCGAAGTTGAACATGAAGCGCGATCGTTGGTTGGAGTAGTCCAGGAGGTGCGACTCCCTGCTGGCCCCGACGAGCAGCAGCGTGTCGACGTCGGCGGCGCCGCGTAGAAAGTCGGATGCCACCTTCAGTGCCACCGGTGCCCCACACGACACGTTGGCCATCTCCAGCGCCCAGGCATTCGTCGCCCCGACCAGTTGCATGATCTTCGGGCTGACCGACCAGACCTCGTAATCCCGCCACATCGATCCGAAGTAGGCGACCACGTCCACCTCTCCGGCCTCCACACCGGCCCGTTCGAGCGCCAGCAGACCGGCCCGGGCGCTCATGTCTGAGTTGTGATCCTCTGGGCCGGCGATGTGCTTTCCTTCGAGACCGAAACGTTCGACGATGATTCGTTCCTCGATCCCGGAACGTTCCCCGATCTCCGCGGCGGTCATCCAATGCTCGGGCAGCCAGGACGCCACGTCGACGATATTGACGGCGGTCATGCAGTCTCCATGAACCTGTGGATTGCGGCGACAACGAGTGGTGCACTCGATCCGAACAGGAACGTTAGGTGGTTGCCCGGAAACGATTCGAGGTGGCTGTTCCTGATGCGTTCGACCGTCGCCTCGCCCTGGTCTTCTGGAACGATCGGAGGGGCTCCCGGAGGGCCGAATGAGCCCGAAGCCCGCAGAAAGAGGGTGGGCCGGTCGATCGTTGCGACCAGGGTGGGCCAGTCCACTGCGAGCGTTCCTTCACTGGCCTGGCGGATGTGGTCCGGGAACGACCTGGCCTGCACGGTTCCGTCCGGGTTCTCCTCGACGTCGGCCCGGTAGAAGCTCTCGATGACGGGATCCCACCAACCGTCGAAATACGGCAGAGCCCGGATGTACTGCAGATAGGCCTCCCATGAAGGCAGCACGACTTCGAGGCGATCGAGGGACGGCTTGATCTGATCCAGGATTCCCTCATGCACTTCGGCCGGGGCATCGATGACGACACAGCGGTCCACTCGGTCGGGATGGTTGGCCGCCATGTAATACGTGAGGAGTCCGCCGAACGAATGACCGCCGAGGGCCACCGACCCGAGACCCAGGGCATCGAAGAGTCCGAGCAAGTCGGCGGCGTGGTCGGCCATCGTATAGCCGGACTCCGGCTTGTCGCTCTCACCGCGGCCCCGTAGATCGATCGCGAGAACCCGCAGGCCGCTCGCCAGCCCGGCCGCGATCAGCCCATCGAACGAGTGGGCGTTGGCGGTGAGCCCATGGGTCAGCACCAGGGTTTGTCGTCCCGTGCCGTGCTCGATGTAGTGCAGCCGGATGCCGTTGGTGCCAACGTAGCGGTCCGTCACGGGGTCTCCTCGACGTAATCTTGTTTGATGATCCTGCGCAGTGTCTTGCCGGCGACGCTGCGTGGGAAGGAATCGAGGACGAGCACTTCGCTCACCTTCTGGAATCTTGCCGAAACCCTGGCGTTGACCCAGTCGCGCACCCCGTCGCCGTCGATGCTCGACCCCGGCTTGAGGACGACTGCCGCGATCGGCGTTTCGCCCCACCTCGGATGGGACACGCCGAACACGGCTACGTCGGTCACGTCGGGATGCTGGATGATGATCTCTTCGATGTCGCGCGGGTAGACGTTGACTCCTCCGGAGATGATGAGGTCTTTCTTGCGATCGACCAGGAAGAGGAATCCGTCCTCATCGACGTATCCGAGATCACCTGAGTAGAGCCAGCCCTCTTTGATCGCCTCGGCGGTCAGGTCCCGGCGCTTGTAGTAGCCGGGCATCGTGATAGGGCCTCTCCCGATGATCTCACCAACCTCCCCGGGGGGAAGGTCGTTGCCGTGATCGTCCACGATTCGCATTTCGTAGAGCGGGGGAGGAACGCCGACCGATCCCGGCTTGGCCTCGTAGTCGTCACGATCGAGGATCGTCACGAAGCCTTCGGTCAGGCCGTACAACTCGGAGAACCGGTTGGGTAGCCGGCGGGCCAGGTCCTGTTTGTGTTCGAGCAGCAGCGGCGCCCCTACCGATCCGATCATCTCGAGGCTCGGGAGGTGCTCCTCGTTGAAGTCGTCGTGCTGGAGCAGGTCGATGATCTGGGAGGGAACCAGCATCACGTGAGTCACCCGCTCGGCCGCCATCGAGTCGATCATGCGGCGGGCGTCGAACGACGGGTGGAGAACGTATGTGCAGCCCAGGTAGAAGGCGGGCATCAACGTGAGGAACGCCCCGTTGAACACGAGCGACCCGGAATGCAGGATCACGCTTTCAGGCTTGATCCTGTAGGACGAGGCGAAGCCGGTGCAGTAGGCCTCGCGGATCTCGTGCGTGTGGACGATGCCCTTCGGCTGGCCGGTCGTCCCGGAGCTGTAGATGATGTTGAAGGTGTCGTCCCGGTCGATGGCGACCGCGGGGGGTTCGGAATCCGGGGCGGTTCCGGTCAGATCCGGGTAGAACCGGAATCCGGGTAGGTCGGCATCGGTGAGTATGAATCGATCGTCGGCGACGGCGGTGAGGCGTTCTCGCACCTCGCGGATGTGTGGAGCCATGTCGGCCTGGCTGATAACTGCAATCGACTCTGAGTCGGTGATCAGATTCGCCAGCCCTTCGCCGCGCAGCAGCGGGCTCAGCGGCACAA
The DNA here is from genome assembly GCA_035471805.1 of Acidimicrobiia bacterium. Lineage (NCBI taxonomy): Bacteria > Bacillati > Actinomycetota > Acidimicrobiia > Acidimicrobiia bacterium. The sequence continues at coordinate 34,549 of DATIPS010000040.1, forward strand.
CGACTATTCCGGTCTTCGCCACGGCCTGGTAGATCTCCAACACCTCGAGCGAGTTGCCGAGGATGGTTGCCACCTTGTCGCCCTTGCCGATCCCCAACCCCAGCAGGGCGTTGGCCAGCCGGTTGACCCTCTTGTTGAACTCGGAGAATGTGAGCCGGTGATCTTCGAACACGACGGCCAGCTTGCCCGGGTAGTAACGGGAGTGGCGAGACAACAGTGTGTTGATGGGCATCGACCCTCCTATGGCCGAAAGAGCGCTAGCAGCCGTTTGCGGCCGTCGGCGATCTGCGGCCGCTTGACCCTCCATGTGCCGACGATCCCGTAGGGCAGGTATAGGACGAGGACGACGTAGGCGGCTCCGATGAGCAGATCGGAAGAACCACCGAACCAGCGGTCCAGGTAGTACTGGAGCAGCCGGAAGACGGCGGCACCGACGACGGCCCCACTGATTGTTCCGACGCCGCCGATCAGGATCACCAGCAGAGCGGTGACTGTGTAGCCGAGGCCGGCAACGTTCGGCGTCACGATCGGCTGGTGGATCGTGTGAATCGTGCCGGCCAGTGCGGCCGTGACCGATGCGATGACCAGCACAACCAGCTTGAACCAAAACGTATTGAACCCGAGCATCAATGCCCGATCCTCGTTGTCCCGGATGGCGTTGGCGACCTTCCCGAGCGGGGAGTCGGCGATCCTGGTGTACAGCATGTAGACCGCGACCAGGATGGCGAGGGTGATCAGATAGAAGACGAACCGCTCGTTCGTGCTGTCGAGGAAGCGCGCCGGAGCAGGAATGCCCTGCAACCCGATCTCGGCGCCGGCGAAGTCCGCCAGGTCACTGGACTGGATCACGATCCAGAACATCGATGCTATGCCAAGGGTGATCAGTGCGAATGCAATGCCCCTGACGCGCGGTAGCACGACGCCGAACAGCAGAGCCTGCAAGATCGCCGCCGCCAGGACCACCAGCAGCGCGGTAGGCCATGCCAGTTCGGCGGTCTTGAGCATGATGCCGAAGGTATACGCCCCAACTGCGAAGAACATCGCATGGCCGAACGACAGCAATCCTGTCACTCCGAGGATCAGGTCGTAGCTCAGGGCGTACAGCGCGAGAATGAAGATCTCGATGGCGAGACCCTGGAGGAACCTGGCATTGCCTTCGTCATTGGCGAACACGGCGCCGACGCCCTGACCGTCCACGACCAGTGACACGACGAACGGGAACAGCACCATCAAGCCCGTCGCGATGAGGAGGCCGCGCCGGTGGATCAACCAGCGGCGTACGATCGACTGCAGGCTCCCGTCATTCCGTGAAGCCGTCATCGTTCGGTCCTTCCGAACAAACCCGCCGGCAAGACCAGCAGTACGACGATCATCAGCAGTATCGCGGCTGCCGGAACGAGTGTGGGGGACGGCTTGAACGGCTCATCGAGGAAAGGCAGGTTGATGCCCGACTGCCCGTAGCGAATGATTATCTGTTGAAGGAGGCCGACCAGCACGGCACCCGCCGCCGCCCCCGGGAAACTCGTCAGCCCGCCGATGGCCAGTGCCACGATCGCCGAGAGGAGGAACACGGCCCCCATGCCGGTGCCCAGTCCGATGGACGGGGCCGCCAGTACACCACCGAAGGCGGCCAGTCCGGATCCAAGGGCAAAGACCAGGGTGAAGACCCGGCGAACGTTGATGCCGAGCGCTTCGACCATCTCGGGATCCTGAACACCTGCCCGGATGATCATTCCGATCCGGGTGCGTTTGAGTAGGAGGGTCACGCCGATCAGCACCACAATCCCGGCCAGGATCACGAACCCCTCGTTGTAGACCCGGAGGCGGCTCCCGAAGGCCTCGAGGGTCGAACAACCGCTGAAGAACCCGCCCAGCCCTTCTCCGGGACAGCCGGGGCCGGTACCGTTGAAGGCTGCCGGTCTGCTCATCGTGAACTCCGGGCGGCCCCACACCTCGCGGACTAGTTCGATCAGGATGAACCCGACTCCAAGCGTCACCATCAGTTGATAGATCGGACGGTCGTAGAGGGGGCGAATGAGGGCGACTTCGATCAGTGCCCCCGCCGCCGAACCAACCGCCACCGATACGACCATCGCCAGGAAGAAGCGCCAGGTAGTGCTGAGTCCGAAGACCCACTCGTTCAGGGGTTCCTTGACTGCCAGCAGGACGGTTGCGGCGATGATCAGAGACCCGAATCCGAGCAGATGTCTGCGAGTAACGATGCTTCGTTCGTCGACCTGAGCGCGGAGCACGTTGAACCCCAGCGCCAGGAGGGACCCTCCGGCCAGAGTCGCCAGGACGGCGATCGCCGCCGGCCAGCCGAATGTATCCGGTGGGAGGGGAGCGAGCGTGCCCAGGTCGATTTGAACCGAGAAGTTGCTGGGGCTCATCGCGAAATTGCCCGGATCCCAGATGACCAGAGGGAAGCGAGTCACGGAAACGAACGTCGTTGTGGCACCTGCGGCGAGCAATCCCAGACCCGCCCAGCGGCGGCGAAGCGGGTTCGACCCGATGGCGGCGGCGAGGCTGCGCCACAGCGGCAGCAGCGTGAATGGGGCAGACAAGATGAGGAGGGGAACGAGTATGTCGACCACCGTGTCGAACCTCGTGTAGACGGTCCAGCCGACGTACGCGCCGAGCATGAACAGCTCTCCGTGCGCGAGGTTGAGGACGTCCATCAGGCCGAAGATGAGGGAGAGGCCGGAGGCCACGAGGAAGGTGATGGCACCGACCGACAACCCCTGCATGATCGTTGAGAACCAGTCTTCCCGCTCCACCCCCGACAGCGCGGCGAGGAGCAAGAAGACGAGGATCGCCAGCGTGGCGAACCGATTGCGGTTCTCTTTGAACCAATCAGAACGCCGGCGTGCAGGGGAGGAGGTTGCGGTGGTCACCGCTGTGCCCCCCTTGCCTCGAGAGCCCGGGACTCCCCCCACGTGGCACGGTGGGAGAGTGCCTCTGGTCCGTTCACGGACGCGTGCGGCCAACGGCCGACGGCTGCTGGCCGACGGTTGCGAGCTTTCATGCCGCCCCCAGGTATCTCTTGATCGTCTCTTCGTCGTCAACCAGATCGGCCATCGAGCCCGCCTTGACCGACTTGCCCTCTTCGATGATCACGTAGTGCTGGGCGAGCCGGCTGGCGACGATGAAGTTCTGCTCCACGAGAAGGACCGTCGAGTGTTCCGACAACCGGGTGATGGCGTCCATCATCTGCTCGATGATCACGGGCGCCAGGCCCTCACTCGGCTCGTCGATCAGGAGTAGCCGGTTGTCCGCGACCAGTGCCCGGGCGACGGCCAGCATCTGTTGCTGTCCGCCGGAGAGGTTGGTTCCCGGCAAGCGAATCAAGCGTTTGAGGTCGGGGAAGAGGCCAAAGATGAGGTCTGCGCGTGCAGCGAGATCGCCCTTGTTGCGCTCGGCGATACGCAGGTTCTCCTCGACGCTGAGCTCGGCAAAGATCGCCCGGTGCTCGGGCACGTAGCCGATGCCCATATTGGTGATGTCGAAGCTGCGGCGCAGCGTGATGTCCCGGCCATCCAGTTGGATCGTCCCTCTCCGGGCGGGAGTCAGTCCGAGGATGGTTTTGAGGGTGGTGGTCTTGCCGGCTCCATTGCGGCCCAGCAGCGCGACGATGTCTCCGGCAGGGACGTCCAGCGATACTCCTTCGAGTATGTGGTATTGACCGATGAAGGTATGGACCTCGTCCAAGCGGAGCAGGCTCATCGGTCACCCTGGGGGTCTTTGTAGAGCTCGCCGAGGTAGGCGGTCTGCACTCGTTCATCGGCCGATATCGCAGCCGGACTGCCTTCGGCGAGCAGGGCTCCCTGGTGCATGACGGTTATTCGATCGGATACCGACATGACGACGTTCATGTTGTGCTCGACCAGGACGACGGTCTTGTCTCCGGACTCCTGAATCGACTGGACGAGGCGCATCAGCTCCGGCACCTGTTCGGAAGCCATACCTGCCGTGGGCTCATCCAGCATGAGCACCTCCGGATCCGGGGCGAGGATCATGCCCAGTTCGAGCTTCCGTTGATCACCGTGCGGAAGTGTTCCGGCCAACTGTGCGGCTTTGTCGGTCAGGCCGACCTGATCGAGCACATCCATGGCCCGATCGAAGTATTGACCGAAGCGTCGGTGCGAACGGAAGAACCGGAGGCTATCGCCGCCCATGGCCTGCGCGGCGAGGCGAACGTTCTCCAGTACGGTCAGATTCGGGAAGAGGTTGGTGATCTGAAACGATCTACCGATACCCCTGTGGATGGTCCTGTGCACCGGTAGCTGAGTGATGTCGTCGCCTTTGAAGAAGACGCGACCACCGGTCGGCCGCAGCGTCCCGCTCACCAGATTGAAGAAGGTGGTCTTGCCGGCTCCGTTTGGGCCGATTATCGAGTGCAGTGAGCCGGCTTCGATAGAGACCGAGACGTCATCCACGGCGACGAGCGCACCGAATTCTCTGGTCAGGTTGCGGGTTTCGAGGATGACGTTGCTCATCGCCTCACCATGTGTGAGGGGTGGGGCGGCCGGAGCCGCCCCACCCGATCGTGTCTAGCTTCCGCTCAGGCTGCCGGTGGGCAGGTTGCCACAACGGGCGGTGAAATCGCCTTCGAGCAGGCAGGGCGGCTCCGGACGGACCGTTCCGACGTACTCGTAGTACTTGAACTCGGGATCGTCGACGTTCAAGAGTTTGACGATATACATGTCCTGTATGGCGACGTGATCCTCTGCGCGGATCTCGATCGTGCCCTTGGGACCTTCAAAGGACATCCCTTCGAGTGCCGCCCGCAACGAGTCGGCGTCCACGGCCCCGTTCGTGGCCCTGATGGCCTCGACGACCATGATCGCCGCGTTCATGCCGTCGGCATCGAACAGATCCGGGAAGGCTCCGAGTTCGGCGTCCTTCTCGATCAGGTAATCGTTGATGGCATTGTCGGCAGCCGTGTAGTGATAGATGATCGAGGCTGTCGAACCGATCGCATTTGCGAAGAATGCCGGCATGACGATGTTGTCCACGAACGGGGAACCGAGAACGGTGTCCTCGTCCACGACACCGAGGTCGAGGGCGCCCTGGAGCAGCGGCACGAAGCCTCCGCCTGCCCAGGTCACCAGGAAGGCATCCGCGTCGGTGTCCGCCAGCGGCTCGAGGTAGGAAGTGAAGTCCGTTGTGTCGGCCGGCGCGAACACGTCGTCTGCGATGAACTCGCCGCCTGCAAACGTGCAGGCGTCTTTGTAACCGGCCGCTCCGCCGTAACCGAAGGAGTAGTCGGGCGCGATCTGGACGAAGGTCTTGTACCCGTCGCCGTTGACGAACTGTTCACAGATCGCCATTGCATCCTGATAGTTGTTCCTGCTGGCCCGGAAGGTGTTCTCGTTGAAATCCTTGCCGGTGATGTCGGTGGCAGCGGCCGGTGCTGCAATCAGAATGATGTTGTTCTCGATTGCCAGGCTCTGCAGGCTGGCTGTTGCTCCCGAGCTGACGGTGCCGATGATGATGTCGGCTCCCTCGATCTCGATGAGCTCCCGTCCCGCCGTGGCGGTCAGCTCCGGATTGCTCTGGTCGTCTTTGAAGATCACCCGGATCTCGCAGTCGTCGACCATGTAGCTCTGCTCGAGGCCCGAGCCGACCTCGCCGCCCGTGGCGTAGGCGAATCCGATCGGTACACCACGGTTGATGTGGGCGCCGTAGATGGCCAGCGGCCCCGTCAGGTCGGTGACCACACCGACCGTGACGGGTTCGTCGCAGGTCAGGCCGGTCATCTCGGCCAGGGTCGTTGTTGTTGTCTCCTCGGCGGTCGTTGTTTCCGTGACCGTGTCGGCTGCAGTCGTCTCGGTGGTCGCGTCCGCCACCGTGGTCGTCGTGTCGTCGCTGTCACCGCCGCATGCGGCGAGGATCAGCGCCAATACGAGCAGTAGCGCCGGGATGCGCCGGGTTGTTCGTCTCATTCTCGGTTTCCTCCTGGTTTCTCGATGTGTGCATGGAACACACGATCGAACTCTGTCGGTTCTTCGATGAAGGGAACGTGGGCCGTCGCGGCGATGATGGTCTCGGAGAATTCTCCACCCATCTCGGCATAGCGTTCCAAGATGCGCCGGGTTTGGCCGAGCATGGGTTGCGAAGGATAGGTCTCCGCGCCCGGCCAGTCGGGGATGAGGCCGAATGCTCCGAGGGTGCCGGGATCGCCGGCCGCCTGATCGGAGACAACTCTGTCGAGTTCGCCGCGCACCCAGGCGATCGGAGGTTTCGGGTTTGCCGCCAGGAGTCGATCCACCAGCCCGGATGTGTATTTGGGAGACAAAGCGTTGTTGACACCCATCGTGCCGGGGGCCACGAACGGCCAGTTGGCACTCGGGGTCATGTCGCCGGGGTAGTCCTGTTCGCCGAGGTGCGTCGACAGCATCGCGGCGACCAGGCCGTCCTCGTTCTCCGGCACCGAACCGGGTACCACTATGAGCGAGCGGAGGGCGTTGCGGGGAGAGAAGGGGCTTTCAATACCGTCGTCGCCCGCTCGAAGCCGCTCGACCACTTGCGCGTTGATGAGCCCGCCGCCGGATCCGGCGAAATCATCCCAGCAAGGGCGGCCGTCGACGTCTCTGGTGCCGCCGAACCCGAACGGCGAGCCCGGCGCGACCTGGGTCGCCGTGATGATTCGCTCCGGAGCATCTGCGATCAGTCGCCATACGACGCTGCCGCCCATCGAGTTGCCCACGAGGTGGACCCGTTCGATGTCGAGTTCATCGAGCAGTGCCAGTGCGTCACCGGCCGGGTCGCCGAGGCCGTTGGTAGCGTCGATCTTCTTTTCCGAATCCGCCTCTCCGAATCCCCTCTGGTCCGGCGCAACGCCTTGGAAACCGGCGGGGAGCCGCAACATGGTCGTTTCCCACCAGGTCGCGCACGAGAGGTTCCCGTGGAGGAAGAGCACCGGAGCGCCGGTGGTCGGTCCGCTGAAGAGCACACGGGTGGTGATGCGCGAGGTTGTGACGGTCTCGGTGCGAATCCCGGGGAGTGTGGGGACGCTCATGGAGCGACGCCGTTCTGGTAATTGATACCGCGATCCACGAAGGCCATCACCTGTTCGAACACTTCGTCCGAGAGTTCTGCCTCTTCGCGGAGCACATATCTGCCGCCCATGAACTCGGCGATTCCCATCAGGAGGTGAGCAATCGTCGCCGAATCCAGGTCGTGCGGCAACTGCCCGGCCTGCTTGGCGCGCTCGAGGCCGGTCGAGTATCCGATGGCGAGTGTTTCGTAGTGCCACCTGTAGATCACCGGATCGACGAATTCTGCTTCGCGAACGACCTTGTACAGAGCCCGATGATCGCGGACGTAGTCGAAGAAGGTGCGAAACCCGACACGTTCGATCTCTCTTCGATCGCTCAAGCCGTCGACGGCCCGTGCGATCGTTTCGCGCAGGGAATGGTTCAGGTGGCGCACGAGTTCGGCGAAGGCGGCCTTCTTGTCGGGGAAGTAGACATAGAAGGTGCCTTGTGCCACGCCGGCGCGCCGGGTTATCTCAGACACCGATGCCCGTTCGAAAGCAACTTCGCCGAATACCGATTCGGCGGCGTCGAGCAGGGCCTGTCTGGTCGCCCGACCGCGCGCGGTCGGAGGGGCGGTGACCGCTGCCTTCAGAGTTGACGCCTGAGTCACGTCTCAGATTATGGGCGATTGTCTCCAAGGATACGAACCGGATCTAAGAAAAGATTTCGCGAACTGAAAGGTCGGGAGTGCCGGGCCGCTGGCCGGGAATGCTCGCCGGCAAGTAGCGTGGGGGGTCATGTCCCTCGTCGTGTTCCCGTTCCGGACCGAAGATCCGAAGGTCGTCGAGTTCAATCTCCGGGTTGCTGCATCGCATCCGGCGGTTGAGCGAGTTCTCGCCGTGGGAGCCGAAGTGGAGTCGACCTATCGGGCCGTCGAGTCGTTCGGGCCTGAGCTCGCCTCGACAACCGGTACTCCCGTGGATCTCATTCTTCAGGACCGGATAGGTTCGAAGCGGCCGGGCAAGGGGGACGGCATGAACACGGGACTCCGCTATTTCCTCAATGAGACGGACGCAGGGCGAATCCACTTCTACGACGCAGACATCACGAGCTTCGGGCCCGATTGGATCACCCAGGCCGAGAGGGCGGCCGACCGCGGATACGACGTTGTGCGGCACTTCTTTCCGCGCCCCAGCACCGACGCCATGATCACCTGGATGATCACCCGGACGGGCTTTGCCCTCCTCTGGCCCCACACCGAACTGCCGCGCATCGAGCAACCGCTCGGAGGCGAGTTGCTCTTCACCCGCCCGGTCGTCGAGGCGCTGGTCGCAGACGCGCGTGTCCGCGACCAGAGCGACTGGGGCATAGACACCCTCTACACCTTCTCCACGGTCCAGGCAGGGTTCTCCGTATATGAGACCTACGTTCCGCAGGGCAAACAACATGCACTGTACGGTGGTTTGACCGACCTTCGGACGATGCTCGTGGAGTGCTTTTCGGCTATTCAAAGCCTCACCGGCGAGGTTGTTGGCCCGGGCGCGACCCACCAGATCGAGGCAGCGGCTCCGGTCCCGTCATCCATCACCGAGAAGGTCGGATACAACCTCGAAGCCACCCTGCATCTACTCAGCGCGGATTGGACCCCCCGGCAGGCCGAGTTGCTCGGGCACTTCCCGACGGGCGTGGAGGAAGGGATGCTCGCCAATCGATCGGCGCCGACCTTCCTGTTCCTGGACGAAGATGCATGGTTCCTCTCATTTCGAACGCTGCTCGAAGCCTTCGTGCCCGGTGATCCCGACTGGGAGGCGGTGCTGTTCCGGCTCTGGGTGGCGCGCGTGATCAGCTACACGGCAACCCGGGCGCTGCGCGGCTATGAGCATTCCCAGCGGTACCTGGCGGAAATGGTGGACGGATACCGTCGTCGGGCCGAACTCGACTCGTGACCGGGCCGACTGTGGATCATGCCGCGCTGGCCAACGATCCCGGAAGGCGGGGGAGTCTGGCCCGCGTGTTCCAATCTGCCCTCCGTGCGGTAGACCCCGGCGTGGCGGTCGGGGCGGCTCTGCGGCGGGATGGCAGATTCCTGTTCGCCGGTAGGCGGGCGATAGACCTCGAGGAGATCGACCGCGTCCTGGTGCTCGCATTCGGCAAGGCATCGGTGCCGATGGCCGGTGCCATAGTCTCGATTCTCGGCGACTTGCCGATCGATGGGGTCGTCGTTTCGAACGACCCGAGGGACGTGCCCTATCTGGACGTTCTGCGGGCTGCCCACCCGGTACCCGATGAGACGAGCGTGTCCGCAGCCCGGAGACTGACGGAGGCGGCTGCAACCGCAGGCCCGCGTGATGTCGTCCTCGTTGCGATCTCCGGTGGAGGTTCGGCGTTGCTGACCCTGCCTGCAGCCGGCGTGTCGCTCGCCGACCTCGCAACCACGACCTCGCTACTGCTGCGTTGCGGGGCGTCGATTCAGGAGCTGAATACCGTTCGCAAACATCTGTCGGCCGTCAAAGGGGGGCGCCTCGCCGCGACCGTTTCGGGTGCCGCCGCGGTAGTGACTCTCGTGATTTCCGATGTCGTGGGTGACGACCTGACGGTGATCGCGTCGGGCCCGATGGTCCCGGACCTCTCGACCTTTGCCGACGCCCTCGCCGTTCTCGACCGATTCGATCTCCGGCGGACCGTTCCGGGGCGGGTCGTCGAGCACCTCGAAGCCGGAGCCGACGGCCGCGTTCCGGAAACGGTAAAGGACGAGGGCGTCTTCGCGACGCAGTCAATCGAGCTGGTAGCTACGGCGAGGAGGGCTGCTGAGGGGGCGGTGCACCGAGCCCGGGCGCTCGGCTGGGAGGCAGCGGTGGCAGCTGTGGACGTGACCGGCGAAGCGCGCGAGGTAGCGGGCCGCATCGTTGCATCGGCATCTCACCTGCGGCCGGGGGAAATGCTCGTCTACGCGGGCGAAACCACGGTGACCGTCGACGGCGACGGAAGAGGGGGGCGCAATCAGGAATTGGCGCTGGCGGCTGCGCTCGGTCTGGCCGGTGACGGTGGCGTTGTCCTCTTGGCCGCCGGCACGGACGGCATCGACGGGTCGACAGAGGTAGCGGGGGCTTTCGCCGATGGCGGATCCGTGGCGCGCGGGAAGGAACTCGGGCTCGATGCCGCCGATTACCTGAGGAGACACGATTCATACTCGTATCTCTCCGCTGTAGGCGACGTGATCGTGACAGGCCCCACGGGTACAAACGTCGGGGACCTGATCCTGGTAGCACGCAGCGGGTGAGAGGCCGTGGCAGCTGGCGATTGGCATTCTGCTCCGGATTGACCCACGGCTAATGACCCGACCGCCGGGGGCGTGATGGGCCGGGAGCTCAGGACTCAGAACCCGTAACCTGCCGGTTCTGTTACCTGCTTCCTACTTCTTCCGCCCCGGGTAGTACGAATCCGACAACGGCTCCGCCGTCGGAGGCATTCGTGGCTGAAACGGATCCTCCATGCTCTTCGGCGATCTGGCGCACGATGGCCAGACCGAGCCCGGATCCCGGCATGTTGCGCGCGTTCGTTGCACGGTAGAACCGATCGAAGACCCGATCATGATCTCCTGCCTGGATACCGGGTCCGTGATCGCGAACCGTCACCTCTCCCCGACGCTGGGCAACCTCGATCGGCCGGCCGGGTGGGCCCCACTTGATCGCGTTGTCCAGGAGATTTGCGACCGCGCGTTCAATTGCGCCGGCGCGGGCGTACACCACCACCGGCTCCGTATCGACCCTCACCTGCCGGCCCGATCGTCGCTGCGCCCGGTTGGCGACCGATGCGACCAGCTGATCCAGCCTGATGTCGGCGGATGGCTCCTCCACGGATCGGTCGGTGGCGAGATCGACCAGCTCGGCCACCAGTTCGGATAGATGCTGGAGTTCGGTCGTCGCATCGTCCATCAACTCCCGCCGCTGGTCCTCGGGCAGAGTATCGGCTCGCGCCAGGAGTTCTATGTTCGTGCGCAGGCTCGTCAGGGGGGTCCTGAGTTCGTGGCCGGCATCTGCCACCAGTTGTTGCTGCTGGCGTTTCGAGTCTGCCAGGGCGGCCAGCATTGCGTTGAATGAGCTCGCCAGGCGGCCGACTTCATCGTTTTGTGCGACGTCGATCGGTGAGTCGAGATCCTGGGTCGTTGCCACGTGTTCGGCTGCCGCCGTCAGTTCTCCGACCGGTCGCAGGGCTCTACCTGCGATGAGCCAGCCGGCCAACGCCGCCAGTGCCACACCGATGCCGCCGGTGGAGAGCATTCGAGCTTTCATGCCGTCGAGGACGGAGGTTGCTTCGGTGAGGGATCGGGCTACCTGAACGGCTCCGAGCGGGTGGCCGCTGAGAGCCGGAAGGTTGAAGGGAGCGGTGATGACACGGTATTGCTCGCCGTCGACGTCGATCGTGTGGATCGTGGCCGGCCTCTCGCCCCCGGCTACTTCCAGATCCAATTCGTCAACGGGCAACGGGCCCGAAGTGGCAAAGACCGTTCCGTCCGTTGTGAGGATCTGAACTATGGAGTCTGGTTGAACGAAACGTGAGCCACGTCCGCCGATTCCCATTCCCATCCCCATGATGGGATCCTCGCCGAGGTGGAAAGGGTCATCCCCGCTGCCGGGGAAGAGGGAGAATGCACCGAGGAATCCGATTCGCTGCTCCAGAAAGAGGTCGACTTCGTCGTATACCTCATTGGCGGCAAAGATGTATCCGGCGGTCGATACCGCGGCAACCGCGACGGCTGCGGCTCCGGCCACGAATAGGGTGAGACGAAGCCTGAGGCTCATGGTGCGCGGAGGACGTATCCGACGCCCCGGACGGTTTGAATGAGCCGCGGCTCGCCCTTCGGCTCGGTCTTTCTGCGCAGGTAGCCGATGTACACGTCGAGTGAGTTCGAAGATGTCCCGAAGTCGAATCCCCAGATTCGTTCGTAGATCGTCTCGCGGGTCAACACGATCCCCTGGTTCAACATCAGGAGTTCGAGCAGCTGGAACTCGGTCTTGGTGAGCTCGATCGGGCTGTCGCCCCTGCGGACCTCGCGGGTTGGCGGGTCGAGAGTCAGGTCGCCGACGCGCATGAGATCGCCGGTCTCCGGTTCAGATCGGCGAAGGAGGGCGCGCAGTCGTGCCAGCAGTTCCTCGAGCGCGAACGGCTTGACCAGGTAATCGTCCGCTCCGGCGTCGAGTCCTGCCACTCGATCCGACACCTCATGGCGAGCGGTGAGCATGAGAACGGGTGTTGTGTCGCCGCGTGCTCGCAAGCGGCGAGTGGCTTCGAGCCCGTCCACATGCGGCATCATCACATCCAGAATGATGACATCGGGAGATGTCGATAGAACCCGTTCGAGTCCCTCCGCTCCATCGTGGGCCGTCTCTACCTCATAGCCCTCGAAGTTCAGAGCGCGGGACAGCGCCGTGCGGACCTGGTCGTCGTCTTCCACGATGAGCACACGCATCCCGCCAGTATGGCCGGTTCCTGAATCCATGACGTTCACCGTACGATGCTCCTGTATGAGGAGGTTGAGAGCAACATGAGAAACGCATGAATGGTGCTTCTCATCGTTTACTCATCCCGGTTTCACCTTCGACTTAGGGCGTTTGGTCATGATCCGACCGATACAAGGAGTGTGAATCTCGATGCGACGTCCGCTACTGCCCGTCCTTGCGCTTTCCCTGCTGGTCGCCGCCTGTTCTCCAGGAGCAGATGAGAGTGGGGTTGCTTCGCTCACCGCCGCCGAGGACGACCTCGTGGCACCGGCCGCCGAGGAAGTCGATCGTGAGGCGGCTCTCTTGTCTTTCGCCGAGTGTCTCCGCGCAGAGGGTGTGGAGGTGGACGATCCGGAAGTAGGGCAGGACGGTCAGCTGCGACTTCCGCGACCGAACTCCGAACCAGACCGCGAGGCTATGCAAGCGGCCCGGGCTGCCTGCTCCGAGCACCTCGAGGGCGTGACTATCGGCTTCGAGGATCGGGACACAACCGAGTTCCAGGACATGCTTCTCGAGTTTGCGGCCTGCATGCGAGACAACGGCTACGACATGCCCGACCCGGATCTGAGCGCTTTCCAACCGGGTTCCGGGCCGGGCGGCGGAGGCGGAGGCGGCATCTTCGGAGGGCTCGAGGACAGGGACGATCCGACCTTCATCGCAGCCGGCGAGATCTGCCGGCCCATCTTCGGAGACTCCCGGATTGGCCGGGGGTTCGGAGGCGGTGGTGGCGGGTAGGCCGCAAGCTCTGGAGACATAAGCCGGTGCCGGCCGTATTGTTGTCCACTTCGTCGTTGGGGAGGATCCCGAATGAGCAAACGTTGGATGGCACTTGGCGGTGTCGTGATTGTCGTTCTGGCCGCGCTGTGGTTCTTCTTCCTTCGTTCGGACAATCCGGAGCGTGTGTCGCTTGATGACGCCGTTGCCGCGGCAAGTGTTCCGGCGGATGAAGCTGCCCCGGTGCAGTCCCTTCCTGGTGGCGCCGACGACGCTGCTAACGACGAATCGGTAGAGGCCGGATTGGATGGGACCTGGTCGGTTCTGGCCGATGGCAGCTCATTCGCGGGATATCGCGTTGGCGAGGAGCTTGCCGGCATAGGGGTGACCGAGGCCGTCGGCAGGACCAGCGCCGTTTCCGGGTATCTCGAGCTGGAGGGTGCGACGCTGACCGAGGTGCTTATCGAGGTCGACATGACCTCTCTCCGATCCGATGACAGTCGCCGGGACGGGGCGATGGGTCGCCAGGCCCTGGAGACCGGCGCGTTCCCGACCGCCTCATTCGTTCTGGCCGGACCGATCGATCTCGGGGCGATCCCGGAAGAAGGAGTGGCCATCTCCGTGGTGGCCACAGGCGACCTCACATTGCACGGCGTCACGAAAAGGCTGGAGTTCCCGCTCGAAGCGCAACTAGTCGGCGACAAGATCGTCGTCGTCGGAAGCGTCGACGTCGTCTACGGCGACTTCGGTATAGCGCTTCCCACCGCGCCGATCCTGGTGGGCGTGAACGACCACGGCTTGATCGAACTGCAGCTGTCCTTCGTGCGCGGCTAGGCCGCTCCGGCGGGTCCCTGGGTCGCCGGTCCCGAGTGGTTTTCCCGGGACGGGACATGACCCGTAGCCTGCAACGCGTCACGCTCCTCGAGGAGTGGACGGGTCGACTCCGACTTCGTTCTCGGCACTTCACCAGGTACCCTTGCTTGGTTGTCTGTAGATTCAAGGAGCCTGAGTGGCCAAGCAGGATGATGTGATCCGGGTGCAGGGAGTCGTCGTCGAGACCCTCCCGAATGCGACGTTCCGGGTCGAGGTCGATGGCGGTCTCGAGGTTCTCGCCCGCGCCGCAGGAAAGATGCGGCGGGGTCGGTACATTCGTATCCTGCCCGGAGATCGTGTCGACCTAGAGCTCTCTGCCTACGATCCGACTCGCGGCCGGATCGTCTGGCGGTATAAGTGAGCCGCAGGTTCTAGGTTCTGCCAGTGGTCGACGGTTCGCCCGGTCGACCATTCATACGCCTACGGTCTTGCTTCTGCGTTCGAGCAGCGTCACATCGCGCCAGGTTCCGTTCATCTCGCCGAGGCGCTCGCGGGTACCGATCACCCTGAATCCCGCCGCGCGATGCAGGGCGATCGAGGGTTCGTTCTCGGGGAAGATACCCGCCTGAAGAGTCCAGATTCCGGCCGTTTCCGAGGATTTTATGATCTCGCTCAGAAGCGCCCTGCCGATGCCGCGCCCCCTTGCTCCTGCCCCAACGTAGACGCTCACCTCGGCGACGCCTCCATAGGCACATCTGTCGGAGACCGGGCTCAGCGCGGCCCAGCCGGCGACCGTGCCGGCTTCTTTGGCGACCAGCCGGCAGTCCGGCAGATGCTCGGCATCCCAGTCCGGCCAGTCGGGAACGTGCGTTTCGAAGGTAGCGTCACCGGTGGCGATTCCATCGGCGTAGATGGCGGCCACAGCCGCCCAATCCCCCTGGGTCATGGGAACGATGATCACGAGAGCAGAGTAGCCCTGGGATAATCGCTTCGATGTCACGTTTGGAATGCGCCGACAATCTCGAAGTGTTGCGGAATCTGCCGGATGGGTCGGTCGATCTCATCTACACCGATCCTCCGTTCGGAACCGGGAAGCGCCGGCGCCTCGACACGATTCGCACAGGAAACGGTGACGGGATTCGTCGGGGTTTCGGAGGTCGCGAGTATCCGTTCGAGGTAGTCGGCTCGATGGAGTATCGAGACGACCTTCCCTTCGAGCAGTACCTCGGCTTCATCGAGGCACGACTCCGTGAAATGCATCGTGTGCTCAAACCCGATGGGTCGTTGTATCTGCACCTCGACCATCACGCAGTGCATTACGTGAGGGTGATGCTCGATGTCATCTTCGGCGCCGACCGATTTCTAAACGAGGTCATCTGGGCGTACGACTACGGCGGACGGCATCGGGATCGCTGGCCGCGCAAGCACGACACGATTCTCTGGTACGCCAAAGGAGACCGCTGGACGTTCAATCGCGACGACATCGACAGGATTCCCTACATGGCTCCCGGCCTCGTCGGACCGGAGAAGGCGGCGAGAGGGAAGCTGCCCACCGACGTGTGGTGGATGACGATCGTTCCTACCAGCGGTGCCGAGCGAACCGGATATCCCACCCAGAAGCCCCTGGCGCTGGCGAGGCGGATCATCGCTGCGTCGTCGAACGCGGGCGACCTCGTCGCCGACTTCTTCTGCGGGTCCGGGACGGTCGGTGTGGCCGCCCGGGAACTCGGGCGCGAGTACCTGCTCGTCGACATCAACCCGGAGGCGATCGAGATCGCGGCCCGCCGTCTCGTTTGAGTCCGGTTCGGGTGGCCCCTGAGTCCGACCGGTGAGAGCCCGGCGTGCATCTAGGATGCAGACGTGACTCCGAGCCGGCATTCGCGGAAGACCTGATGTCCATTCTCGAACTGAGCGACCGGCTCGTCGACGACATTGCCTCGCTCTCGCCGATCGCCGCCACCTTGATGGGCATCCCCGGATACGACCATCTTTGGCAGGACTTCAGCCCGGAGGGAGTTCAACGCGCCGCCGACATGCTGCGCACGTATGAGGCGGCGGCGCTCCGACTAGACGATTCGGGAGATGATTGGGAGAGACTCGCCAGGAGAGTCCTCCTCGACTTCGTCGGCCGGTCCCTTTCGGAGATAGAGAGCGGCGATCACTTGCGCGACGTGAACAACAGTGCTTCGCCGTTGCAGATGGTCGTCCAGGTGTTCGACATGATGGATGCGCAGTCGGCGGAAGGGTGTTCGAACATCGTCCGGCGGCTGTCATCCATGGAGCAGGTCCTCGGTTCCTACCGGGATGCATTGGAAGAGGGTGTCGTACGTAACCTTCTTGCAGCTCGCCGTCAGGTCGCGTCTGCCGTCGAGGAGTGCCGGTCGCATGCAGGGCACGGATCGTTCCTCGAGAACCTGGCGAGTCGCGTGACCGCCTGCGAGGAGGCCGACGTTGCATCCCTCTCCACGGCCGTCGAGGCCGCCCGTAAGGCCTTCGGCAGCCTGGCCGACTATCTGGAGCAGGAGTATCTACCCGTTGCCCCCATCGAGGATGCGGTGGGCGAAGCGAGGTACGTACGGGCTGCACGGCATTTCCTCGGGGCCGACATCGACACTCTCGACACCTATGCCTGGGGATGGTCCGAGGTTCGGACACTCTGGGACCGCATGGAGAGGGTGGCCGGAGAGATCGCTCCCGGCCGATCCGTGGCGGATGTGCTCCGGCTGCTCAAAACGGATCCCGACAGGTGTGTGCCCGACGAAGGTGCTTTTCTCGACTTCATCCGGAATCGACAGGTGGATGCTGTTGAACGTTTGTCGGGAAGTCACTTCGAGATACCGGACAAGATGCGTCATGTCGACGTGAAGCTCGCCCCGGCCGGCAGCGCCCTCGGCGCCTACTACATGCAGCCCTCGGAGGACTTCTCCAGGCCTGGCGCCGTGTTCTACGCATTGCCGGACCGGAGGCCGATATCGATCTACGACGAGGTCTCGACCGCATATCACGAGGGCTACCCGGGCCACCACCTTCAGATCGGTATCCAGGTTGGTCTTGCCGACAACCTCAGCCGGCTGCACCGGATGGTGGTCTGGTATCCGGGATACGGTGAAGGATGGGCGCTGTACGTCGAGGAACTCATGGATGAACTCGGGTTCTACGACAGGCCCGACTACGTGATGGGGCTGCTGGTCAATCAGATGCATCGGGCGTGCCGGGTGGTCATCGACATCGGCTGTCATGTCGGATATGCGATTCCGGACGATGCCGGATTCCATCCGGGCGAGGTGTGGTCCTACGACCTGGCGGTCGAACTCCTCGAGCAGCGTGCATTCCTCGACCCGTCGTATGCCCGTTCAGAAGTGACCAGGTATCTCGGGTGGCCCGGGCAGGCGATCTCCTACAAAGTGGGGGAGCGTGTCATCCGGGAGATCAGGGCCGGCCTGGAGCAGCGGTACGGTGATAGCTTCGATGTGAAGAAGTTCCACTCCGACCTACTGGGTTGCGGCCCGTTGGGCCTCGACCACCTGCGCGAAGTGATGCTCGGAGAAAGCCGGTAGACGGCGACCGGCGGCTACTTACACACGTCCTCCAGGTAGGGGTACGGGTTCACTGCCGGACCGTCGTCCGGATGGATCTCGAAATGAATGTGCGGCCGCGAACCAACCGCGTTGCCGGAGTCCCCGACCGTGCCGATTGCCGTTCCGGCGGCAACGTATCCGGAGGCCCCGAAACTGTCCATGTGGGAGCCGATGTAGGTCGCGCCGTCGTCGCCGTACAGATTGAACTGCATTCCTCCGATGGAGCCGATCTTGAACTCCACCCGTCCCGAGACGGGCGCCACTACCTCGGTACCGCCGGCGGCGAAGAGGTCGATCCCCTCGTGGAAGCGCCCTCCCGATCTCGGGAACCCGTAGTCGTTGAAGAAGGTGCCTCCCGGAACCGGACAGATGAAGCTGCCGCCCGGGACTACCAGGACCTGCCCGACTCTGATCAGGTCGGGGTTCGTCAGACTGTTGAGTTCCACCAGGGTGTCGACGGTCGTGCCGTAGGCGGCGGCGATCTTGCCGAGAGTCTCCCCGGAGGCGACGGTGTGCGATCCGGCTGATCCTGATCCCGGCGTGAAATCGATCGTTTCGCCGGACAGGCTCAGTCGTGTGCCGATGTAGATCACGTTGGTGTTGGTTATCCCGTTGGCTCGCGCCAGCTCTTCGGTGGTCATTCCGTACTTGGCTGCAATGGTTGACAGGCTCTCACCCGATTTGACGGTATGAGTCGATGAGGAAGCCGCTCCTGCCGAGGTCGCTGCTCCCGGTATCAACAGCTGCTGGCCGACGTAGATACGGTCGGGGTTGGAAAGGTTGTTCTCTCGCGCCAGGGCGGTCGCGGTCGTGCCGTTCTTGTTGGCAATGCCGGACAGCGTGTCGCCGGGTTGTACGGTGTAGGTCGCCCCGGCCGCAAACACGAACAGGGCAACCGCCGTTGCAGCGATCGAGCGGCGTGTCGATGATGGCACGAGCATCCGTCCTCCAAATGCTCCGCCCGTCGAATCCCGCAACTACTTCGTTGGTGGCCTTTTCAACCCCAGCGCGGGAGCCACGATCAAGAAATCGGAAATCCCATGCTACCGCTTTAGGAGTTCCGCAAACGGATTTCCGGCGGGGCGGCCTGGCCGACCCGGAGTTGCCCGCATGCGGCGTCGATATCGGCACCGCGGGTGTCCCTGACCGTCACATTGACATCTGATGCGCGGAGGTGGCCGACGAATGCCTGGATCCGGGATCGGCGCGACGGCTGATCCTGGCTGAGCGGCGTGGCGTTGAGGGGGATCACATTGACATGAGCGCCGAGACGGCGAGCGATTCTGGACAACCTGGTGGCCTGCTCGACGGTGTCGTTCACGCCGTCGATCAGCGTCCACTCGATGGAGACGCGCCGTCCCTTGCGTTCGAAGTAGTTGGCGGCGGCCGCCTCGACCTCGGCGAGGGGATACCTCTTGTTGATCGGGACCAGCGTGTTGCGGAGTTCATCATCGGCGGCGTGCAGGCTGACTGCGAGGTTCACCGGCCACGGTTCTTCGGCGAGCCGGAGCATGCCGGGTACCAATCCGACCGTGGAGACCGTCAACCGGCGCGGCGACATATCCATGTCCTCCACGATCCGCCGGGTCGCCTCCCGGACTCGATCGTAGTTGGCGAGCGGTTCGCCCATTCCCATGAACACGATGTTGGTGAGCTGGTTGGGTCCCACCGGCAGGCCGACGTCTCGCAGATACGCTCGGGCGTACGCGACCTGGGCAACGATCTCGCCGGCCTGCAGATGCCGTTCGAAACCGAACTGTCCGGTAGCGCAGAACGAACAGGCGAGGGCGCAACCCACCTGACTCGAGATACACAGGGTCGTGCGCTCCGGGTAACCCATCAGCACAGCCTCTATGGCCGCACCATCCGGGGCTCTGAACAGCCATTTGATGGTGGACCCGCCGTCCGCGTTCTGCTCGACCTCAACGTCGAACGGCCACAGACTCTCTTCGAGGGCCTCTCTCATCGAGGGCGGGAGGTCTGTCATGGAACTCGGAGCCAGGGCCGGCTTGCGGTACAGCCATTGGTACAGCTGCTTGGCGCGATATGGGTTCTCGTCGGGGAAGAGGCCGGCAAGCTCTGCGGGATGGGTCAGATAGGGCACAGAGACAGGGTAACCGGTATCCGGCTGCCGGCCGGCCGGGCGATAGGGCCGTTCGCAACCGGCGATCGGCACCCGGTGACGGCCGGTGGCGGGACCCGGCGCACCTGCCGGCCCGGTCCCGGACTCGATCTCCTAGAATCGACGCCATGAAACGGTTGGTTCGCCTCATGTCCTTCGCCGCAGCTGTTGCAGCCATCATCTGGGCCATGAGGGATCGGTTCATCTCTCTGGCTCTGCCTCGCGAACCCGAACCGCCGGTGCTCCGCCATCCGGAGGACCATCCACGGGTTCCCCATAGACCGCACCAGGCTGCGCATGAGGATCTCGAGCCGCTGGTGAAGGACGACCTGCAGGAGATCAAAGGCATCGGGCCGGTGTTTGCCGCCAAGTTGGCCGACCTGGGGATTACTTCGTTCGCCGACCTCGCCGCCGGTTCGATTGATGAGCTCGCATCCGGATTGGACACCACCGAGACGCGCATATCCGATTGGATGGCTCAGGCACGGCAGCGAATCTGAGACTCCTCCAGGGAGCTCTCCGGAGCTAGACCCTCAGCCTCGATACGACTTCCGGCTCGCGGATCTTCCAGCGTCCGAGGCCCGCATAGAGCAGGAAGCTCAGCGTCATGGAGATCATTATCGGGGGAAGGCCGACGGACTCGGCGATCGAGGCTTCGCCGGGAATCCAGGACTCGAGCAAAGCAACCCAGCTCTCAGGGCCGACCGGCCGGATTACCGCAGCCGACGCGAACCCCGCCACGACGGCGATCAGCCCGTACAGATTCACACCCGAGTGGATGCCCTTCCTGCGATAGAGGTCGTCGGTTTCGTAGTGCCGGCGGCGCACCACGTAGTAATCCGCAAGGAGAACCGACAGCAGCTGCGCGATGAGCACGACCACCAGATCGGTGATTTCCCTGATGATCCCGGTAGGAACCATCAGAGCGGCCAGCGTGCCGATTCCAACGAGCATGATTGCCTGAATCCGGCCGGCGAAACGGTCGTTGAGGGTTGAAAGGGCCGTCCCGCTGCTGAATGCAAGGAGAAACGGCTGGTCCATCCCGGCAACGATGAACCAAGCCACTACGACTATCGCTCCGAAGGTGGATACCCCATCGAGGAGGAGGGACGTCGGGTCGTCGCTGGGGAGGCCGATAGACGCCGTCCGCATGCCTCCGATGAGCACGAGGATCAGCGCCGCGACGCTGAATCCGGTCCCGGCGCCCGAGGCGGCCGCCGGGGCGGCAACGGCGAACCGGGCGGTGTCTGCCACCACGGGAAACCAGATGATGCCGAGCACCATGATTCCATCGACCCCCAACCAGAAGTTGCCGGCTTCGGGAGTGGCTTCGAGCAACGGCGCCAGATCCACCACGGAGAGATATCTCCAGGCAAGCACGACCGTCAATATCAGGGCGGCCCAGAAGGCGAAGCGATAGAGCCAGATCTGAGTCACCCAGGCAAGGCCGGCGACGAGCAGGGCAATCGCGGCGAGAGCGAGTCCGGCGATCGCCACGTTTTCGTGGATTTCCCCGAGATCCAGGGCCTTCAAACCGCCGACGATGGCGGAGCCGCCGAACTCGAGTTCGAGGGCAATCCAGGCAACCAGGAACGTGACCTGCAGAATCATGGCCGCCCAGGAGCCGGCGACCCCCAGCGCCGGCCGTAGAAGTAGGCCCGTCGGCACCCCGTTTTCGGAAGCCAGCCACGCGACCAGGGACACCAGGGCGGCGGCGATGACGATACCGAGCGGCGCCGCCAGAATCAGTTGTGAGACGGTCAGGCCGAGGCCGGGATCGAATCCGAGCAACTCGATGCTCGCCATCAGCGCCGGCGCGCCGAAGGCCAGAGAGGCAACCAGCACCGCAAACTCGGATGAGCCGAATACCCGTTCGGACATTCCAATCGGATAGCTGGAGGAAATCGGCAACCATGCACGTTTTGCCACGGCGGAAGTCTAGAGGCGAAGCGATCCCGCGTGGCAGGTAGGAGGACCTGCTGGGTCAGGGTCGTGGGTTCCGGGTTCTATCCCAACCGTTCCCGGCGCTTGGATCATCGGCGGCGAGATCCGGGTGCCGACTGCGGACGGCCAATGGATCACGGCCCGGGGATTGCGGACCTAGAGGGCGCCGTACTTCGCCTGCAGGCGGGCCAGGCCGTTGGTGTCGAACGCCATTGTGAGCGAGACCCTGATAACACCTGCTTCGGTTCCGCCGAGAGCCTCCATCGCAGCCCTCGAGAGGTCGATGCAACGGGTGCTGTGTCGTGTCTTGAGGTCCGGCATGTAGGGGCCGCGATCGTTGATGCGCACCTGAACCGATGCGCCGGTGTCGAGGCGAGTCACGGTGACGATCGTGTTGAAGTCGACGAAGTGCGTGGCGGCGGTCATCGAGTTCGGATCGAATATCTCACCGTTCGAAGTCGTTCGTCCGGCGAAAGCATCGCCGTAGTAGGAAGCCTTGCAAGGACCGACGCCGCCCAGTGACAGTACCTCACCGTCTTCGGTGATCGTCGTGGTGGTGGTCGCCGGCGGAGAAGTCGTGGTGGTCGTAGGGGGGACCGTCGTCGTTGTTGTCGGGGGGACGGTGGTAGTCGTCGTCGGAATGCTCTGCGGCGGTACCAGGCGAGCGTACAACTCGAGCTCCGCCGCCTCCGAGAACTCGGCGACCCCGGGTTCCGAGCCGACGAGTTGCAGCTCGGAGAAGGCCTGGGCGGCGACGAGTCCGGCTGCTCCTCCGCGCACGTCAGAAACCCCCGCCACGCCGTCCGACGTTGCAGCCTGAACGGCTGGGTTGTCGGTGGTGTCGGGGGAGAAAGCTGCAAACCCGGCTACTGCCAGGAGGGCTACGCCGGCCCATGCAACTAACGCGATCAAACGAACGAGTCGCATCCGAATATCCACTCCGCCTTCTGTGTCCCGCGAGTCAGCATGCTCGTGATAATGGGAACAAGCGCAGGCTAGGTCCGGCGTCAAATGAGCGCAAGCTCGATCATGGAAGATAATGGGGAAGGTTCAGGCGCGGATCATCCGAAAAACGGGGTGTCGGGGTGGCGCAAGAGTCCGGCCAGGTGGCCGACGTCGTTGTAGCCGAGCAGCCGGACCTCAGGCAGTGAAATGGTGCTGATGCCGGTGTTGGCCATGGCACCCATCGGACCCGTGTAGACGTGCGTGTCGTGCGGTAGCCCGGTTGCCCATCGAAGGATCTGGGCGATCGGGCCTCCGTGTGTGAACACTGCGATCATGCGGTCCCCGGTGTCCGCCAGGCTCTGCACGGCGGCAACGGCTCTCCGTCCGACGTCTGCCCACGATTCGCCCCCGGGCCTCGACACGTCCTCACCGGCTCCGTAGCGTTTCCAAAGGTCGGGCCATCTCGCCTCGACTTCGGTAGGCATGCGACCCTCCCACTCACCGTTGGCGATCTCCCTGAGCCCGGGCTCCGGCTCGATATCCAGCTGCAGCAGGCCGGCCAGCGGTGCTGCCGTCTGCATCGTCCGTGGAAGATCGCTCGAGATGATTCGGGTTATCGGGAGTGTGGACAGGCGCGCGCCGACGGCGGCAGCCTGGCGGTGGCCGAGGTCGGAGAGAGGCGCGTTGGTCTGGCCTATGAGCCGGCCCTCACGGTTGCCTTCCGCCTCGCCGTGCCTTATGAGAAGAGCAAACGTGGTGCTCACCGGACACCCACCGATGCTGTGTCGACCCGGGGATCCGGCGCTCCGGTTCGCAGGCCGTCGGAGTCAACGGCGATAACAGAAACCGGTCCCCAACCGCCCTCCATGTCGCTCGCAACCTCGACATCGTGTCCGCGCCGCACCAGATCCTCGCAAACCGATTCTGCCATCCGAGCTTCCACTCTTATCTTTGAACTCCCGGACAGTTGTGCGGTCGTCCAGCGAGGCCGGGCTTGCGCCGCTCCCGGCGCGTCGCCTGCATGGAACAGATGGGCCGCCACCTGGGCGAGCAGCTGCGGCTGCAGGTGGCCGCCGCGCGTTCCGAGAATCAGATCGAGTGCTCCGTCCTTCGTCCACATCGACGGGGACAGAGTGTGGAGCGGCCGCTTGCCCGGCCGTAGTTCGTTCGGGTGCCCGGGCTCGACATTGAATCCTGCCCCTCGATTGTGCAGGAAGAAACCTTGATCGCCGGCGGCGATGCCGTTGCCGATTCCCATGAAGTTCGATTGGATCAGTGAGACACCCAGACCGTTCCGGTCGAGTACGCACAGGTAGGTGGTCCCGCCCGGGGGCATCGTTTCCGTGGGCCACGATACGGCGCGGTCGGTGATCAGCCGGCTCCTCGCTCTCAGTCTGTCGGAGGAAACGAGAGCCGGAGGGAGTAGAGGAGCGAAGTCGGGATCGGCGACCAGATCGTCCCGCTCCCAGGCAATCGACCTGTATGCCTCTATGAGAGCATGAAAGTAGCCGGGCTCGAGCGGGTCACGCGGCGGATCGAGGTGCTCGAAGATCCACGCACCGGCGAGTGTCAGATATCCCTGCGAGTTGGGAGGGATGGTCCAGGCAGTGCGACCGAACACCTCCAGAGCCAGAGGTTCGACCCAGTCGGCTTGACTGGTCTCGAGATCGTGCGCAGTTATCAGAGAGCCCGTTGCGGCGGTGATCGCCCTGCCGGGTGAGCCCGAATAGAAGGCACTGCGCCCGCCGTTCGCAATGCTCGTCAGAGTCCTGCCCAGGTCCCGGCGCCGGATGCGCCGGCCGCGTTCGGGCTCGCCGCCCTCGTAGAGCGACCTGGCGGAGGGCTGCTCTCGAAAGGAGGTTTCCTTGCGCCGCAGGGCGGAGGCCAGTTCTGTCGAAGCCGGGAACCCGTTCTCAGCAAGCGAGATGGCAGGGGCGAGCACTGCCGCAAGAGGCATCGAGCCGAACCGTCCGGACAGGGACTCCCAACCGTCGACGCAGCCCGGGATCGTGGCGGTGAGTGGATGGTCCCACGGGATCTCCGTGCCTCCGTCCCGCCTGATGATGTCGGGATCCGCGCCGGATCCGGCCCTCCCCGACGCGTTCAGGGCCAGCGGCCCTGCAGACCCGGGCTCAAGGATGAGGGCGAAGAGGTCTCCGCCGATCCCACAGGTGTGCGGCTCACAGACACCGAGCACCGCATTGGCTGCGATGGCGGCGTCGACGGCGTTGCCTCCCGCCGAGAGGATTTCCATGGCCGCCTGAGTGCCCAGGCCGTGGGCCGTGACGACCACATCACCGAATGTCTGTGCTTCGGTCGCGCGATGCATTCCTAGCGGCGGAAGCTGGGCACGATACGGTTGACGGCATCCAGCACGGCGCGTACGGCGGCCTGCGCCTCATTGGCTCCGACCAGCGCCGACCCGACCAGGACACGTTCCTCGCCGCCCGACACGATGACGATCTGCGCTACGGCGACCTGTCTTGTACCGATGGTCGGGGTCTCGAGCGCCGCCAGTGCCACCGCAGCGTCGTCTCCGATGGCATGTTCCAGGGCCGCCACGGTGGCCTCACCGACGGAGCGAAGGCGCGTCGTTGCGGCGCTGGGGCCGCTGGCAACACCGGTAATCATCTCGTTTCGCCAGGCCAGAGTCACAGTCACGGTGAGTTTGGATCCGACGGGTTCCTCGAGGATGTCGACGATGGCAGGGCGATCGCCCCGGCCGATTTCCTCGTTCTCGATCTGCACGACGGAGATCACCCGGCGGTCGACTGTGAGCCCGAACCGGGCCATGGCCAGGGACTGCACGTCGCGCACGACCTGCTTTGGGGTCTTGCCGGGTGAGCCCAAGATGTGGATCTCGCTGATGGTGCCGTTCTCGCCGACGACCCTGGCGGCGTCGACCGTAGGCAGGCGACAGAGGGTTTCTTCGAGTTCCTGGTAGCGCATCACTGCACAATGTAGCGTGCTTGGGTTCGTGCGAAAGTTATTGAGATGCGAACCGGTGCGCTGTTAGTCTCCGTGCATCGCTTCTGCGATAGATGGCGTACCGGGCGTGCTGGTTCGGTTCGCCACGACGGGGCTGGGCAACTCGGGAGCCTCTTCAACTGAGATTTGGAGGTCCAACCGGCAAGAGCCGGACGGAAGGAGGGTGCCCGGACAGAGCGATCAACCTGGAACTACCCGAGCGAAGCGGATCTTTGTTGTGGCTTTAGCGGCCGCGATAAATCATCCCCGAAGGTGATAGCTCCTTATGAAGGCCAAAGTGGCCCGCTTCATTGCAATTGCGAGCAGTCTGTCGGCGTTGATCGTTGCCGGTGCTGCTTCATTCAAAGTTGGTTGATCGCCCTGCCGGGCATTCCTCAATAAAGGGGCGAACTTGAGCACCCAGCGGCGTGTACGAATACGACTTGCCATCGCCTACGTGGCGGCCGGCGTCGCGGTGCTCACCCTGCTGGCGGTTACCCAGCCGTTCCCCAATTTCCTGCTGTGGTTTGCTTTCGCCCTGCCCTTCATCTACCTCGAATGGCGGGCCGTCGAGATCAACGATCAGTTGATGGCCAGTTCAACGATCATGGTCGCCCTCACCGGCGGCACGATCTTTGCCATCGAGGGGAGCAGCGCAGCATTGGGGATGGCGGCCATCGCGGCAGTCGGGCCGTTGGTCCCGCGCGACTTCCGGGAGCGTCGATGGTTCCAGCCCGCCGTCAATTTCGGGCAACTGGTCATTAGCGCCGGTTTCGCCGGCCTCGCTCTCGACCTGCTGATCCCCACCGGTATCGACCCGTCTGCCGCCGGGAATATCGCCCGTGTTGTCGGCGCAGCTTCGGTGGCCGCCGTTGCATACGCGATCCTGAACTACGGTCAGGTGCGGTCGATCGTCAAGGCCGCTTTCGGAAGACGCGATATCCGGCCGTGGTCGGGCATGGCCATGATCCTCCCCGCCTACTTCGTCATGGGGGTGCTCGGCGGGTTCCTCGGCATCGTATACGCGACCGTCGGATTCTCGGTGCTGCCGCTCATCCTCGTGGTCTTCGTCGCCGGCCATTACACCTTCGCCTCCTACGGCGAACTGCGCGAGGCGCACGAGGCGACGTTGCGCGGCTTCATCAAGGCGCTCGAGGCCAAGGACCTGTATACGCGCGGCCACACCGAGCGAGTCGCATATTTCGCCCAACTGGTCGGCGAAGACCTCGGATTCCGCGGCTCCCGTCTCGAACGAGTGCGGGTTGCCGCCCTGATACACGACGTCGGCAAGCTCGCCGTCCCCCGCGACCTGATTCGCAAGCGCGGCCGGTTGACGGAGGAGGAGTACGAAAACCTCCAATCACACGCGCACGTGGTTGAGGAGATCCTGGCGGAAGTGGAGTTCCTTCGACCGATGGTGGAGATTGCTTCCGGCCATCATTCTCAATTCGACGGAAGCGGATACGGCGGCAGCGGCCACCAGCTCGGCAAGCGCCCGTCCATGGAAGCTCGCATTCTCGCCGTCGCCGACGCCTTCGATGCCATGACCAGCACACGTTCATACCGGATGGCGCTGAGTCAGGAGTATGCCTTTGAAGAGCTGCGCCGCAATGCCGGCACACAGTTCGATCCTGCGATAGTCGAGTCACTCGTGCGGGCCCTCACCCGCACCGGTGAGCGGTATGGATCTCCGGGGCTGGTCGACGAGGAGCAGGCTCGCCGGATGGCGGAAGGGAGAACAAGTGGCCAGGTCTGACCCGGCGCGTCGCTCCCCGATCATGAACGTGATGTGGGCACTCGCCTTCGCGGCACTGTTCTTGGTGCTGGCGATAGAGGCGTCCGACCGGCTGTTCGAGATTCTCGTCGCCGTGTTACTCCTCGCTGGAGCGTCGCAGATAGTGGTTCCGGCAACGAGTGGCAACTCCCTCTCGCTCGGCTTCGCGGTTGCGGCGGCAGTTCCCCTCGTCCTTCACGCTCCGGGTGGAGAAGTAGATCTGGTGGCATCCACATCCGTGTTCGTCGGCGGGGGACTGATCGCCTGGGTAACCGCCGTCCTCCGCGGCCAGGATGCGGTTGTTTCGCTGGCCTCTGCCATGCGCCGGGCCGTCGGTGCAGGCGTCTACGCGGTGATCGTCCGCTACGTGACGCCGCTCGCCGAAGATCTGCTCGGGGTCGATCCGGACGCGGCTCGGCTGATCGGATTCGCAGCCGGGTCGGCAGTGTGGTTCACGCTCGAGGTATTCCTATGGGCCTTCGTCACTTTCGGCCGTCGCCGCATCAGCCGGCGGTACCTCTGGTTGCTGGCCGTCAAGGACTGGATGGTGGCGTTGAGCCTGCTGGCCACCGGGGCCCTGTTCGGCTTCGTATACGGAGACATTGATCTATGGGCTGCGGTCGTCGTCGTGGGTGTTCCCTATGCCTTCGCTCACCTGGCCTTTCACCGCTACCAGGACTCTCGTGCCACCTACTGGCAGACCATTCGGGCGTTGTCGCGTATTCCCGAGGTGGCGGGTCTCTCGCCGGACGGTCACGGCGACCGAACGTCGGAAATGGCTGTGCAGGTCGGCCAGCGCCTGGGGCTTTCACCCGATGAAGTCGAAGACATTCGCTTCGCGGCGATGATGCACGACATAGGCAGAGTCACTTTGAACGAGCCGAACGTCATCAAGATGGGGTTTACCGAAGAGGACATTGCCAGGTGGGGATCGGAAATCATCGGTGAATCGGCATACCTCGAACGAATCGCCCACCTCGTCCGGCAGCAGCATCATCCCTACCGGCGCCCGGGCGAGTACAAGGACCTCGAACTGCCGATGGCTTCCAAGGTCATCAAAGCAACCAGCGCCTACGACCACGCAACGACCGAACTCGGCTTCTCCCAGCTCGAGGCGCTCGAGGTTCTGCATCGCGGTGCCGCTTACGATTACGACCCCGACGTCGTGGAAGCTCTCCGGGAGATCGTCGACGCCGGAAGGTAGCTTCTAGGTGCGGCGGGCCGAACCCGCTTCGGCCTGGGCGCCGTGCTTGAACCATCGAACCGGGCGCCGCAGTTCGTGCTCGAGGAACCGTCCAAGGCCTACGGCGAGCAGGACGTCGCCGAGCGAGATCACCTGCCCCTGGCCGATCAACCGCAGGGGAATCACATCGGCAAGGAAGGCGAGACGGGTGCTCTCGTCGAGAACCAGGTGCTTGTAGTTGCCTGTGATGTCCACCGATTCGGGGAATCCGCCGGCGACTATCGCCGCCCCTTCGAGGACCGGCATTCCGCCGTTGGCAGCAATGACCGAGAAGTTCATCAGGATGCCCAGACCGGCCAGCCACATCCCCGGCCTGTCGCGGTTGACGATAACCATCACGAGCAAGGGCACGTAGGAGAGGAGTATCAGGGTGATTCCGGTGGGTCTCGCCCAGTCGGATTCCTGTGGGAAGAAACTGGTAGCCGTTTGCATCCCGAAGCCCAATATGAGCAGCCACCACATTCTCAGCCGAACGTCC
Organism: Acidimicrobiia bacterium; assembly: GCA_035471805.1. Classification (NCBI taxonomy): domain Bacteria; kingdom Bacillati; phylum Actinomycetota; class Acidimicrobiia; species Acidimicrobiia bacterium. The sequence goes on from DATIPS010000040.1 coordinate 63,608, forward strand.
GACAGGTTGCGCAATCTGCCCCCGCGGACGACAGCGATGGAGGCGGCTAAAAAGAGCACGAGCGCCAACCAGACCATGACCGAACCGTACCACCGTTGCCGCCCTAGAACGCACTATCAGACGGCCCACCGGCTAGTTTGGCCGGGTTGGAAGGACACAATGCTCACATACGACGTTGCAGTTCCCAGAGCCACGATCACTCTCGATGATCCCGATCGCAGAAACCCGATGTCGATCGAGGTGATGCAGGCGATACTTGAAAGGTTGCGAGAGGCGATCGCCGCACCGGATGTCAAGGTGATCGTGATCACCGGCGCAGGCGATCGGGCTTTCTCCGCAGGCGGAGACCTCTCGGGTGGGTTCGTAGATGAGCCCGTGGCCCTCCATCGAGCTCGCGGAGTGCTGGCCGACATCTTTCGGACGATGAGAACCGGGGGGAAGCCAACCGTGGCGCGGGTGAACGGGCATGCCCTGGCCGGCGGGTTCGGACTGGCCGCGGCATGCGACATCGTGATCGCGGTCGATCGCGCCAAGTTCGGGATGCCCGAGATAAACGTGGGCCTGTGGCCGATGATGATCGGCGCGGTCCTGCAGCGGGCGATGCCCCACAAAGCGGCCCTCGAACTGATGATGACCGGCCGCCTCATCTCCGCGGGGGAAGCCCAGCGGCTCGGCGTCGTTTCGCGAGTAGTCGCCGCCGAGGCTCTGGATGAAGCCGTCGATGAAACGGTTTCCGACCTCGCCTCCAAGAGCCCGTTGATCCTGGAACTCGGGCGCGATGCCTTCTACGCAGTCGAGGACATGGCATTCGATGCTGCGCTCGACCATCTCCAGGTCGGGCTCACCGAGGTGGCGCTGACCGAGGATGCGGCGGAGGGAGTGGCGGCATTCCTGGAGAAGCGTAGACCGGAGTGGCGGGGACGCTGAGTGGTGACATGACCGCGATGAGGCTTGAGTAGTTCGACCTTGGCTGTAGAGTTTTAACCGCATCGGCTCTTTGGGGACCAATGAAAACAATACGAATCGTGGGATGGACGATGATCTGGGCCGGGGGGATCATCCTGGCCTTCCTCGCCTATCAGTTGGTCGGCACCAACCTGATCACCAGCCGCGCCCAGGACGCTGCGGCGGTCGAGGTTGCCGACCGGTTCGCCGAGGTCCGTGGGCAACTCGAGGCGCAGGGGGACCTTCCATCCACAACCGTGGTCGACGAGAGCACCACGACGACGACGACGACTACCGGGGCGGTGACGGGAACGGTTGAGGACGAGCCCGCCGCGGTGGTGCTGTATGAGGAACCGGTGCCCGGCGAGGGCGAAGCCTTCGGGATCATCAGCATTCCAAAGATCGATCTCGAGCACGTGATGATGGAGGGTGTCGATCGAGACACCCTCAAAGCGGGGCCCGGACACATGCCGTGGACGCCGCTGCCCGGCCAGCCGGGTAACGCCGTCATCAGCGGCCATCGTACGACGTACGGAGCGCCGTTCTTCGATCTCGACCTTCTCGAAGCCGGCGACCAGATCATCGTGGAGACGGCGCTGGGCGAGCACGTGTTTGCGGTTCGAGAGACGTTGATCGTTCTGCCGACCGATGTCTGGGTGACGAATCCAAAGCGCGGAGCGTGGCTCACCCTGACGACCTGCAACCCGCGTTTCTCGGCACGTGAACGGTTGGTCATTCAGGCTGAGCTGGTGGACGGCCCGAACCTCCCCTACGCTCGGTCCGTCGTGGAGGAGTTCATGGAGCCGATGTCCTGATGCGGCGCTTCTACAGGTTCTTGCCGGGACCCCCCTCCGCCAAGGTGGCGGCGATGATCGTCATCCTGCTCGCGGCGTTGATCGCTCTCGGTTTCCTGTTCGAGTGGGCCGGGGACCTTCTCGACAGCGGCGGCGTGATCGGGAACTCGCCGCAATAGCACCCGCCGGGTCGGCGGGTTTGCACGGAATCGCCCTGCTACGAGGAGAAGTCCGCGTCGATCCTGGTGATCAGATCCTCGTAGGTCATCATCCCCGTCCATTGGCGAACGATGATGCCGTCTGCGTCGATGAACCAGGTGGTCGGTAGACCCAGGTATGGGAACTGGCTGGCGATCACGCCCGTTTTGTCGATGCCCAGCGGGTAACCGACGCCGATCTCCGCCCCGAAGGCGGCGGCCGCGGCGGGGTCGTCTTCGACGGCGATACCGAGCAAGAGGACGTCGTCGCGTTCCGAGGCGAGGGTATCGAAGTCGGGCATTTCGGCACGGCAGGGACCGCACCACGACGCCCAGAAGTTGAGGACGATCGGGCGGCCGTCGTTGGCGAAGTGATCGCTCAGGTCGAACGTTTCGCCGGATAGGAGTTCCAGGTCGAAGTCGGCCGCCGGCGTTCCTGCCAGAGGTCCCCCGGGTGGATGGAACACATCTTCGGAGGAGCTTTCCTCGATGGCATTCTGGACGGCTCCGGCTGCGGCTCCGGGGTCGGGTTCACCGTCCCGAGTGCTGAGGATTGCTGCAACTATGACCGCAACTCCGACGGCGACGAGAAAGACCGTGCTGAGGAGGCCGCCGCGCCGCGGAAGCGGGCCGGGTTCTGTAGTCATAGTGAGGCAGCGTAGCCGCCGGCCGGTCGTACGAAATCCGCCGCGCTAGCTCGCGTCCGGCCGGAACACCGTCTGGCGGTAATAGCGCAGTTCTTCAATCGACTCGCGGATGTCGTCGAGTGCCCGGTGTTCGCCCTGCTTCTTCGGCGCATTCTCGACCGCTTCGGGGTACCAGCGTCGTGCGAGCTCCTTGATGGTCGACACATCGACGATCCGGTAGTGCAGGTAATCGTTGAGGGCCGGCATGTATTTGCGGAGGAAGGCCCGGTCGGCATGAACGCTGTTGCCCGCCAGCGGTGCGGTGAATGGCTCGGGAACGTGTTCGGCAATGAACTCGATGACGAGGCGCTCGGCTCGAGCGGCGGTGATCGTAGAGTCGGGCACGTCTGCCGTCAGTCCGGACTTGGTGTGCATCTCCGCGACGATCTCCATCATCCCCTCGAGTTGGTCGGCGGTGGCATGGAGCACGAGGTCGGGTCCCTCGTGGATCTCCTCGAGCGACCCGTCGGTGACGATGCAAGCGATTTCGAGGATGACGTCATTGTCCGGGTCGAGTCCGGTCATCTCGAGATCAATCCAAACAAGCGGTTGGTCCATCCCCGGACACTACTTCTTATCCGTTTTCGCGCGACATTCCGACCCGATGGGTACCGAATGTCGCGCGAAAACGGGTGGGAGCGACAACCCCCTGTACAAGGGGGGCCGATTCCGGCACTTTGTGGCCATGAACGTCAACCGGGAACTTCGCAAGCTCGCTGCTGCTCAATACGGAATCGTTGGCAGGCGACAGGCACACTCGCTCGGGGTGACAACTAAGGAGTTGATTCACAGGATCCGACGGGGGGACTTCGAGGAATTGTCTCCCGCGGTGCTTCGGCTGGCCGGCACTGCCGACTCTGACGGCGCGCGGCTGGCAGCGGGAGTGTTGGACGCGCCGCCCGGTGCCGTTCTCTCCCACAGATCAGCCGCAGCTTGGTGGGGTTTGCCGGGATTCTCCGTTGATAGACCGGTTCAAGTCACCGTTCCTCGTCAAGGAATCCGGACTCGGACCGGATTGGCGGCCGTTCACTTCCACAAGGACCTACCGCTCGACCAAATCATGGTGGTGCAGGGAATCCCGACATCCTCGCCGGCTTTGACCATGTTTCAGCTGGCCGCACAGGAGCATCCCGCGCGGGTGGAACGGGCAGTCGATTCAGGTTTCGCGATGGGGCTCTTCGACGCCCGGGCGCTCCACGATCTACTCGGCCGCATCGCGGCCCGCGGTCGCAACGGGATTCGGACTATGCGGGCGGTTCTCCAGGAGAGGGGCCCGGACTATGTGCCTCCTGAGAGCGGGAACGAGTCGCGCTTCGAGTGGATTCTGAAGGCAAATGGTGTTCCACTACCGCGGCGTCAAGTCTCGGTCGGCAACGAGTTCTTGATAGGCCGCGTCGACTATCTATACGAGGCGGAACACGGAGTAGTCGAGATACTCAGCCGCCGGTACCACAGCTCGAAGCTCGATTCGCGGGCGGACAGGGCGCGATTCAACCGGCTGGAGGAGGCAGGTTTCCGCGTTCTCACCATCTGGGACCAGGAGATCTGGGAACGGCCTGACGACGTCGCCTCGAAGGTTTGGAGGTTCCTCTCCGAGCTCAGAAGGCCCGACCGCGCCGGAGTCCCTTCGTTTTCGCGCGACATTCCAACCCTATAGGTACCGAATGTCGCGCGAAAAGCGGATCTTTGTTCTGTCAGCTGGTGGCCATCTTCTTCAGGACCGTGTGGAGGATTCCACCGTTCCGGTAGTAGTCCACCTCCACCGGGGTGTCGATGCGGCACTTGGTCGTGAATTCGATAACCGTGCCGTCTGTTCTCCTGGCCCTCACCGCAACGTCTTGACGGGGCTGGAGTGAGTCGTCGACCACAACATCGAATGTCTCGGTTCCGTCGAGGCCCAGCGAGTCCGCGTCGGTTCCCTCTTCGAACTCGAGCGGCAACACGCCCATCCCGATCAGGTTCGATCGGTGAATCCGTTCGAACGACTTGGCAATCACCGCTTTGGCGCCGAGGAGGAACGTCCCCTTCGCCGCCCAGTCGCGCGACGATCCCATTCCGTAGTCGACGCCGCCGAGCACGATCAGCGGGATACCGGCTTCCTTGTAGCTGAGGCTTGCCTCGTAGATGCTCTTGACCCGGCCGTCGGTGAAGTCCGTCGTCCACCCGCCCTCCGTTCCGGGCGCTAGTTGGTTGCGCACCCGGATATTGGCGAATGTTCCGCGTGTCATCACCCTGTCGTTGCCGCGCCGTGAGCCGTACGAGTTGAACATCGCCTTGTCGACTCCGTTGGCCGTGAGGTACCGGCCGGCGGGCGAGTCCGGGGCGATCGACCCGGCGGGACTGATGTGATCGGTCGTGACCGAGTCGCCGAGCTTGGCCAGCACCCGTGCTCCCGTGATCGGGACGATGGTTCCCGCCCGGGTAGTGAGCCCCTCGAAGAACGGTGGTTCCTGCACATACGTCGACCCGGCATCCCAGGAGTACAAGGCACCGCCCGACGTTTTGATCGCCTGCCAGGCGTCCGGACCCTCGAACACGTCTGCATATTGGGTCCTGAACTGCTCCTGGGTGACGTTGGCGCCGACGATCGCATCGACTTCGGCCTGCGTCGGCCAGATGTCGCGCAGGAACACGTCGCGGCCGTCCCGGTCCCGACCGATCGGCTCCGTGGTCAGGTCGATCGCCACGGTACCGGCCAGCGCGTATGCAACCACCAGCGGGGGTGAGGCCAGATAGTTGGCGCGCACGTCCGGGTTGATCCGGCCCTCGAAGTTCCGGTTGCCCGACAGCACAGAGGCTGCGACCAGATCCGCTTCCTTGATGCCCGCCGAGACCTCTTCAGGCAGTGGGCCCGAGTTTCCGATGCAGGTGGTGCAACCGTATCCGACCGTGTAGAACCCGGCTGCCTCGAGATCCTCGAGCAAGCCCGACCGGGTCAAGTACTCGGTGACTACGGTCGATCCGGGGGCGAGTGATGTCTTCACCCACGGTTTGCGGGTCAGTCCCTTCTCCCTGGCTTTGCGTGCGACCAGTCCGGCTCCGACCATGACATCCGGATTCGACGTGTTGGTGCAAGAGGTGATCGCGGCAACCACGATGTCGCCGTGGTGCATCTCGAAGGACCGACCTTCGGACTCGACCTCCGCCGCCGTCCGATCGCCTGCCTTGCCGAAAGTGACATCCAGATCCGTGTGCCACTGAGATTTCATATCGGACAACTCGATACGGTCTTGCGGGCGCTTCGGCCCAGCCAGAGCCGGCTGAATCGTCCCCATGTCGAGTTCCAGGGTCGACGAGTAGACGATCTCCCGGTCATCCTCTCTCCACAAACCCTGCTCGCGGTAGTACTGCTCGACCGTGGCGACCAGTTCCTCGTCGCGGCCGGTCAGCCGCAGGTAGCGGGTGGTTTGCTCGTCCACCGGGAAGAAACCCATCGTCGCTCCGTACTCGGGAGCCATGTTGGCGATCGTCGCTCGATTGGCGACGGGCATTTCGGCCAGACCCGGTCCGAAGAACTCGACGAACTTGCCGACCACTCCGTGGGCCCGCAGCATCTGTGTCACCTTGAGGACCAGATCAGTGGCCGTTGCTCCCTCTGCCAGCTTGCCGGTCAGCTTGAACCCGACCACCTCGGGGAGGAGCATGTAGATCGGCTGTCCGACCATCACCGCCTCTGCCTCGATGCCGCCGACCCCCCAGCCGACCACTCCCAATCCGTTGATCATCGTCGTGTGGCTATCGGTGCCGACCAGGCTGTCGGGATAGAGGTCGGTGCCGTTGTCCCACACAACCTTGGCCAGGAACTCGAGATTGACCTGATGAACGATGCCGGTTGCCGGGGGTACCACCCGGAAGTTGTCGAAGGCGGACTGGCCCCACTTGAGGAACTCGTAACGCTCACGGTTGCGTTCGAACTCCTTCTCGGCGTTGATCTGCAGGGCCATGCCCGAGTTGAAGGCGTCGACCTGCACCGAATGGTCGATCACCAGGTCGCACGGGACCAGCGGATTGACCTTCTGGGCGGCCGATTCGTCGCCGGTCATCCTGACCACGGCCGATCGCATTGCCGCAAGATCGACGACCGCGGGGACGCCGGTGAAGTCCTGGAGCACTACGCGGCCGGGGGAGAAGGCGATCTCAGTTTCACCGACCTTGGTTGCGTCGTAGGCGGCGATCGCTCTGATGTCTTCGTCGGTCACCGCGTGGCCGTCGAAGTTGCGAAGCGCCGCTTCGAGCAGGACCTTGATCGAATAGGGCAGCGCATCGACGTCGCCGAACGACTTCAGCGCGTCGAGGCGGTGTATGGCGCGTTCGCCGAGCGGAGTCGAGATGGTCGAGCGCGAGTTGAACGGATCTGGCATGGTCACCTCGTTCTTTGTAATGACCGCCATTGTACGAGAAGGGGCCGGACTCCCGACCGGTCTGGGCGGAGAAGATGCCTGCCGTCGCAAAGGCGACCCGCAGGCGGGGATTCACACCTCGGCTACGCAGTCTTCTGCGGCGCCGGGGTTTGAAACAACCTGGACCGGTCGCCAGTCGGCGGACAGTGTCTCCATCAAGCCCGACACGATGCCTCGATCCAGCGAGCACACGACTTCCGGATGTTTGACGGCCGTGTCTGCGAAGGGGCAATGGCTGGTCAGCAGTCGCCGACTGTCGGCATCCGGATCGGTTGAGAATCCCATGCCGGTCATCGCCAGGGCGACTGCGCTCACCGCCATGTCGAACCCGGACTCCTCCGGTGCGCCGATCTCGGCGGCGATCTCCTTGCCGTACTCCCGGCCGACATCTGCGGCCAGTTCTGCGAGGTTGCCCGGGTTGATCCTCTCGATGACCCGGACCAGCAGTTCGGAGAGCAGGTCGTAGCGCCGGGCCGGGAAGTGGAGGTCGATTTCCTTGGTCGTCGCCGTGTAGCACTTGGCGGGTCGGCCGGCGCCGGGGCCGCTCTTTCCTTCGGGCCGGCGGCGCGTCACTTCGAGGTAGCCATCCTCGGCCAGGTGGTCGAGGTGGTGCCGTGCAACGTTCGGGTGGATCGAGAACAACTCGGCGATCTGAGTGGCGGTGGCGGGTTCCGGTGATTCGCGCACGGTGATGTAGATTCCGCGCCGTGTCGGATCGCCCAGGGCTGAAGTCAGATCACTGATCGATTGTGAGAGTGCTTTGGCGTCCATCTGCCCGGATTCGTTGGCGGTGTTTGTCACTATAGTTTCGTCGGCCTTCTAAACACTACGTCGTTAGGTAAATCATATGGCCGAACAAGATGCCCTCGATACCGTCGTCGGAGCCGTCGAGGATCCGCTGCTGCACCGATCGCTCGAGTCCCTGGGGATGTTGCGCGCCGCCGTATCGGGCCGCCTCGGGAAAGCCCGGATAGAGGTTGCACTTCCGGTGCCCAACTACCCGTTCCAGGATCAGCTCGTCGGGCTGATCACAGCGGCGGCCGGGGAAGCAGGGTCCAAGTCGGTTTCGGTGGATTTCACTCTCATGACCGACGACGAGCGGGCGAGCCTCATGCAGCAGCTGCGGCCCAACCGGGAGATGGTTGGTGGGCCGGGATCCAAGACCCGCATCATCGGTGTGTCGTCAGGCAAGGGTGGTGTCGGGAAGTCTTCTGTGACCAGCAACCTGGCCGTTGCCCTGAACAGGATCGGCCATTCGGTCGGGGTCATAGATGCCGATGTCTGGGGATTCTCCGTGCCGAAGATGATGGGCGCCGATTACGCGCCGATCGTGATCGACGAGTCGATGATCGCCCCGGAGATGTACGGAGTGAAGGTCATGTCCATGGACTACTTCGTTGCCGACGATCAGGCCGTGATCTGGCGTGGGCCCATGCTTCACAAAGCGATGGAACAGTTCCTGGTGGACGTCTTCTGGGACGATCCCGACTTCCTGCTCATCGACATGCCGCCGGGGACGGGCGACATCGCTATCTCCCTCTCACAGTTCCTGCCGCGGGCCCAGGCGCTCGTTGTGACCACGCCGCAGCCCGCCGCGCAGCGGGTCGCGAAACGCGCTGCGCTCATGGCCGAGAAGGTCAATCAGGAGGTTGTGGGCGTGGTCGAGAACATGTCGTGGTTCACCGGAGATGACGGCAAGCGTTACAACCTGTTCGGCGAGGGAGGGGGAGCGACGCTGGCGGAGGAGATCGGCTCGGTCTTGCTCGGTCAGATCCCGCTGGTGCCTGCGATGCGAGAGGGAGCCGACCACGGCCGACCGGTGGCGTTGGCCGATCCGGGTGGAGAAGCCGACGTCGCTTTCGAGCAACTGGCGAGAGCGATCGTTGATCGCAAGCCGCGAGTCCGGACTCACCCGGAGCTGGTCATTCGGCAGTAGTGAGTGGCAGGCCGCCGGTACCCCGGTTGGTTTCTGGCAATCAGCGCTGAACGCCGGAAAGCGGACAGAACCTGGAGCCTCCGGGAACCCTGCCTTCGTATTACGACCGTTTGCTCTGCGGTCGCGCGTTAGCCTCGGCGCATGGACATCCGCGCCATCACGCCAGACGAGTTCCGTGCCTACGCCTCCGTGTGGGAACGCACCTTCAATTTCGACGGCAAGGACGACGAGCTGGCGCAGGAAGCCAAGGTTCACGAGCTCGACAGGAGCATCGTGGCGGTCGACGGCGGGAAGTTCGTCGGCACCGGAGGGTCGTTCAGCTTCCGGCTGACGGTTCCCGGTGGTGTGGTTCCGGCGGCGGGCCTGACGGCCGTCGCCGTGCTCCCCACACACCGGCGGAAGGGTGTACTCACCTCCATGATGCGCTACCACCTCGAAGATGTGCAGGAACGAGAGGAGCCTGTGGCTCTGCTGCGTGCCTCGGAGAGCGTGATCTACGGCCGCTTCGGCTACGGAGTGGCCACATACGATTCGAGTTGGAGGATCGGCCGGCGCGATGCCGCTTTCAGGGTCGAGGACCGGGGCATAGAAGCGGTCTCTCTCATCGACCCCGACCGAGCGAGAAAGGTGCTGCCCGAGGTCTACGCGGGCGCGGCGCCGGCCACCCCCGGGTTCCTGTCTCGCGGGAAAGAGATCTGGGATCACACGATGTCGGATCTGGAATCCTGGCGCGGAGGATTCACGTCCAATCGCTTCGCGCTCTACGAGGAGGACGGGACTGCACTCGGATACCTTCGCTATCGGGCCAAGGACACGTGGGAGCAGAGTCTGCCGAAGAACGAGATCCTGGCGGCCGAACTGATCGCATTGACGCCGCAGGCGGAGGCGGCGCTTTGGCGCTTCATCTTCTCGACCGACCTCGTCGACGAGATTCGCGCTCAGAATCGTCCTACCGAAGAGCTGCTCGATTTGCTGCTGGCCGATCCCAGAAGGCTGGTCCGCCGCCGGACCGATGGCCTGTGGGCCCGACTGGTGGACGTTCCGGCGGCACTGGCGGGGCGAAGATACAGGGTCGAGGGGCGGCTGGTGATCGAGGTGACCGACCCGTTCCTTCCCGATAGCGGTGGCCGTTTCCTACTCGAAGGCGGTCCGGACGGTGCCGAATGCCGGCGGACCACCGACGAACCGGATCTCGTCGTGGATCCGGCGGTCCTCGGTGCCTGTTACCTCGGAGGTGGCAGTTTCGCCTTGCTCCGGGCGGCCGGGCGTGTTGGCGGTTCGAGAGAGGCCGCGCAGCTGGCCGACACGATGTTCTCCTGGCACGTCCAACCGTGGTGCCCGCACTACTTCTAGCCGCGAACCGGGGTCTCGGCGTCGATCGGAAGTCTCAACGTGAATCTGCTCAGTCCGTCGCTATAGGCGTATTCCAGCTGCCCGTTCATGAGTTCGGCAAGCTGTCGGGAGACGGTCAGTCCAAGCCCCACCGATGCCGGCTGGGCCGGGTCGTCGTGTGCCCGGAAGTAAGGGTCGAAGATGCGCGTCCAGTCTCTCTCCGCGATGCCGGGGCCGTCGTCTGTGACCTCGATCACCGCGCTCCCGCCCCCGTTGTGAGCATGGACGCGCACACTGGGGCCGCCGTAGCGCAGGGCGTTGCTCACGAGGTTGCGAATTATCTGGCGGAACCGCCCCGCGTCCGCCCAGGCTTCAACCGAGCCGACGTCCAGGTCCAGGCGCTCGATGTGTCCTGATGGAATCGTCCGGATCGCGGACTCCACCTCATCTGAGATCCGGAATCGGCCCGGGTTGATCGTGATCGATCCGATGTCGGCACGGGCGGCAACGAGGAGATCCTGCACGATTGCCGAGACTTCGGTTCCCTGGTCTGCGACGAGCTTGATCAGTTCTTGAAGTTCCGTTTCCTCGAAAGTGTGCCAGTGGTCCCGCAGCTCCTGCGCCAGACCGACAACGGCGGTGAGCGGAGTTCTCAACTCGTGGCTGACCGAGGCCACGAACTCGTCTTTGGTGCGCACGAGGTCTTGCAGTTGTCTCTTAGTCTCAACTTGCTCCGACACGTCGCGCAGAACGGCCGAGAACCTGGCAACCTTGCCGGTGGAGTCGTTATGGGTGAGTCCCACCGCCGAAACCGGCATGGTCGAACCATCCGGCGCTTGGAGATCGAGCTCTCCGGTCCATGCATGTCCCTCCTGGAGGGTCGGGATGACCTCTTCGATCAGGAGGTGCATGGTCTCGCGGTCGAGTGCCTGTGAAACATGGAGGTAGGGAGGCTGCTGTTCCTGATCGATCGAGAAGTAGCTGCGGGCAGCCGCGTTGGCGTAGGTGATCCAGCCGCTCGGGTCGAGCACGACCACGATGTCGGGAGTCGCCTCGATGATGCGCGTCAACCGGTCTTGCGCCTGCTCGGCGAGCTTCTGAGCAGTGACGTCGGTGATGGCGCCCTCGTAGTAGAGAGCAGCGCCGTCGGTGTTTCTCACGGTTCTGGCACTGTCCTGGCTCCAGAAGACCGTGCCGTCCTTCCTGCGTAGTTGCTCCTCGAACGCGATCACCGTGCCGCTGCGGTTGATCTCTTCGATCCACCGTGATCGGGCAGCCGGATTCACATAGACGTCATAGGCGGCCAGTGCGAGCAGATCCTCCTCGTCGCTGTAACCCATCAAGTCTTTCAGGGCAGGGTTCGCCGCGAGTATCTCTCCTTCGGGCGAACTCCTGTACATCGCCACCGGGATTCGTTCGAAGAGCTGCCGGTAGCGCATCTCACTGGATCGAAGTAGTTCCTGTGCGGCTGTCGAGTCGGTGATGTCGACGATCTGAGTAATGCATCTCGATGCAACACCTGATTCCTCCCGGATCAGTGTGACGGTGGCCAGCACGACGACCTCCGAACCGTCGGCATTCAGATAGCGGGTGGTGAGACTGAACGAATCCTCTCCCGGCCCGCCGAGCGCGGCAGCCATCCGCTCCTCTGTGTCTTCGATGGCATCCGGGTGGGTGATGTCCTGCCATCTCATCGTCAGCAGATCCTCGGGCGGGCGGCCGACCAGGTCGCAGAGCGCGCGGTTGACTCTCAGATATCTGCCGTCGATATCGAAGATGGCAATCCCGGTCACGGAGTTCTCAAAAGCAGTGTCGAGCAACTGCTCGGTATCCCGCAGGGCGTGTCTTGCCGTTGCATCCCGGATGACTACCTGGACGGCAGGTTGACCTTCGAGTGAGGTGGGGATGCAAACGGTCTCGGCAACCGTCTCCGAGCCGTCGGTGCGCCGGATCCGAATCTGGGCGAGTTCGGTGGTTCGGCCGGATGCGACCTGATGCATCCTGTCCTTCTCAGCGGGACGATCGGCTGCGGAGACGTGATCCAGGTAGGGAGTGTTGATCGCCGCCTTCGCGTCCCGGTAGCCAAACATGTCGGCGGCTGCCTCGTTGAGATACTTGAGTGCTCCGCTTTGATGAATGAGGATCCCATCCGGTGACGCCTCGACCAGTGAGCGGTATCGCAGCGCAGATGCTTCGAGGGCCGCCCTCGACCTCTCGAGCATGCGGCCGACGTTGCGGAACAGCAAGGCGGCGGCGACGGCCAGTGCCATCAGCACCACCGTGGAAGAGACGACGTCGGCCCTGGACATGTCGTCGCCCGCCCAGTACATCGGAAGAGCCGGGTCCATCCCGACGACATGCAGAGGGATTCTGGCCGCGATGGCGAGTTCGCCCGCGACGACCGTGAACACGACCATCCGGAAGGGAAGAACGAAAGCCGAGATCGATACGACCACAACCGGGATCACTTCGATCACCGTCTCCGGGCCGATCATCCACCACAAACCGAGCGCTATGAGGTGATCGATCACCAGGGCGGCCATCAGACGGTGGTGAAGGCGGTGAACGCCGGTGCCGGCGAAGACGCCGGCCAGTGCGAGTAGGGCCGCGAATGCCCAGTCGGGGCTGCGCAATCCGGCGGCTGCGAAAGCCGCAAAGGCGAAACCCGCCCCATAGCCGAGCCTGCGTATCCGGAACAGGCCGGATACGAGGCGCTCGAAGTCTGGTGGAATTCCTGTAGATGTCCGCCTGCGCGTCACAGGTCAGAATCGGCAGCCGGGCCGACAGTCTTGACCAATCTCTGAGCCGCCCCGAGTGATCTGCCCGGAACATTGCGGCCGGTCGGATGGTGATACTGTGCCTGGCATGGCAAAGCTTCATGGTGGGCAGATCATTGCCCGTGCACTCAAGAACGAGGGCGTGGACACGCTCTTCACCCTGACCGGCGGGCACATCGTTCCGATCCTCGATGGTTGTGTCCAGGAGGACATTCGAATCGTTGATCTGCGCCACGAACAGGCAGTGGCCCATGCTGCCGAGGCGTATGGTCGGCTCACCGGGAAGCTGGGAGTTGCGGCGGTCACCGCGGGACCCGGCGTAACCGATGCGGTGACGGGCGTTGCCAATGCCTTCTACGCCGGGACACCGATGTTGCTGATCGGGGGACGTCACCTCCTGCGGCAGGAACTGATGGGCGGGTTGCAGGAGATGGACCACCCCCGGATGTTCGGTTCGATCACGAAATGGGCGGGAACGGCCTGGCAGACGGACCGACTTGCCGACTATGTGGCAACGGTGAGTCGCGCCGCCTTCGCCGGGCGCGGCGGGCCCGTGTTCCTGGACGTGCCCATGGACCTGCAGTTCGATATGGTCGACGAGGATTCGATCATCTGGCCCCAACAGTATCGAGCCGACCTCCCGCAAGGTGCCGCAGCTTCGGTGGTCGATCGGATCGTCGAGATACTCGCCGGCGCAGATCGTCCGATGATCTTTGCGGGCGCCGGGCTCAGGGGGGCGGCGGAGGCGCTGGTTGTTGTCGCCGAGGCACTGGATGCTCCGACCTACCTCAATTCCCGTGCACGCGGCTCTCTTCCATTCGGCCATCGTCTACTCGGCAACCACACTCGTTCGTCGGCGTTCGCCGGGACGGATGTTGTGCTGGCGCTGGGTGTCGACTGGGATTTCCGAACCGGTTACGGTCGCAAGATCTCGCCGGATGCCACCGTCGTCCAGATCGACGCGGACGCAACGAAGATTGGATGGAACCGACCCGCCCACCTGGGTGTGGTAGCCGATCCGGCGGAGGTGATCCGGCAGATCGCCGACTCGGCCGACCGCTTCAACACGTCCGGGCGGGAGTGGACTCAGGAGATCCTCACCGCCGAATCGGCGCGGAGTGAGGCAGCCGCGGTTGAGGCGTCGGCGGATGGTTCGCCCGTTCACCCGCAGCGTTTCGCCAGGGACGTTGCGAGTTTCTTCGGCACGGACTCGATCGTGGCGGTGGACGGCGGTGACATCGTGTCGACGACTGCCCGCTGGCTCCAGGTTTCCCACCAGGGTCACCTACTCGACGCGGGTTCGTTCGGCACGCTCGGAACCGGCGCCCCGTTCGCGATAGCGGCGAAAGTGGCGTTTCCGGACAAGCTGGTGGGCATCGTTTACGGCGACGGAGCGTTCGCATTCAACGGGATGGAATACGACTCGATGGTTCGGCTGGGTCTGCCGATAATCGGCGTGGTCGGAAACGACGGTGTCTGGAACAACATCAAGACGTTCCACCGGATGTTCTATCCCGACCGTATGGTGGCGACCGACCTCGGTATCCGCCCGTATCACGCCATGGTGGAGGGGCTCGGCGGTCACGGCGAGTTCGTAGAGGACTCGGCCGATCTGGTCCCGGCCCTCGAGAGGGCCAGGGCTTCCGGCAAACCCGCTCTGGTCAACGTGCACATCGCCGAGACGATGAGGATGAGTTCGAACTACAGCCAGTGAGCGGCGCAGACGGCTACGGCCGTTGTCGAGTCCTAGAGCACGACCAGCGCGACCACTCCGACGATCAGGCAATACAGAGCGAACGGGCGAAGGCCGAACCGGTTGAGCGCGCGGAGCAACACTGCGATTGCCATGTACCCGGAAACGGCGGCGACCACCATTCCCACCCACACCTCGGCCCCGAAGCCTCCGTTGCCGGCGAGTTGGAGGCTCTGCTGGGCTCCTGCTCCGGCGATGGCGGGTATCGCGAGCAAGAAAGAGAATCGGGCGGCCTGGGAAGGCTCCAGCTTTCCGGCCAGGCCGGCGGTGATGGTCATTCCCGAACGTGAGATGCCCGGGATGAGCGCAACGGCCTGGGCGATCCCGACGAGAAACCCGTTCTTGAGCGGTAACTGATCGAGTTCGAGACGGCCGCTCATGAACCGACCGGAGATGAAAAGAACCGCGCCCGTCACCAGGAGTGCGATGGCTACGGCCATGGTGTCCTCCTGGAGTGATCCGATCTGGTCTTCTACGAATACGCCGATGACGGCCGGGATCGTCCCGAGGGCGAGCAAACCGAGAATCCGGCGGGCAGCCGGTTCCGTTCGGAAACGGAGGAGCTCGATCAGGTCGTGGCGGTAAAAGGCGACAACTGCCGCCAGTGTCCCGAGATGAAGAACTGCCGAGGTTGCCAGGTCTGGTTGTTCGACACCGACAAAAGCAGGGACGAGCACGAGATGTCCGCTCGATGAGATTGGGAGGAACTCGGTCAACCCTTGAACGAGACCCCATAGGACTGCTTCAAACACGGATCCGGAGCATAGCCGTGAGCTGCCTGCCCGGCGGCTACCACTCGACTATCAGGACGCTCACACCGGCATGCGAGACGGCGGCGGCGACCGTTGTCGCCGTCTCCGCCGGGATGGCGACCATCGCAGATTCGTCGGTCCAGCCGCCCGGCCGGACCGCGGATGCGGCCGCCACGACGACTGCGGGAATCACGGTGCCGGAACCCTCTACGACCAGTCGCAGTTCGGTTCCCGGTACGGCCCCGTCGGGTACGTCCATCTCGAGCGCCCACCATCCATCGGGAAGTGGACCATTGTCGGTCAGCAATGCGGGGGTCAGGGGCTCACCGGCCCCGATCGCGGTGATTGCGAACCCGCCGGGAGTGACCTCCGGAAGGAGGCCGACCGGTACGTCCCGGAATTCGATCAGGTCGTCGTCGATCCTCGTTCCCGCCTCGATCGAGGCGCGGGCGAAGGGCCGCAGCTCCGTGGGAGTACCGCGCAGGTCCATCCACAGAGCTCCGGCGACGATGACCGCCGCCGCCATCCAGCGGAGATAGGGTGGGCGGCGAAACCAGTACACAGTCGAACGTATCTCGTGCAGGCTGTGTTTGGAAGGGGGTCGTTTCGGGTTGGTCGCCGCTTCCCTAGCGGCGCGACTTCCACTCACTCACGTGGTCGGGGAGCGGCGTGGTTCCGATCGACGCAGGTTCTCCGGGTTCCAGCGCAAGCGGAATCACTCCGGCCCAGTAGGGCAGGTCGATGTCGTCGTCGTCGTCGACCGGTGGGCCCGAACGCTGCTTGGCTGAGGCTTCTTCGATGTCGATGGCAGCCACGGCGGTCGCCTTGACTTCCTTGTCGTTGGCGGGACGTGACCCTTCCGACCGGCCCGGAACCAGGTGCTCGACGATCGCCCGGAAGGCCGAAGCCTTCTCCTGTTCGTCTTTGACTTCCCTGGCCGACCCGAAGACGACGACAGATCGGTAGTTCATCGAATGATGAAACTGGGACTTGGCGAGGACCAGGCCGTCGAGGATGGTGGCTGCCACCGATACCTGCCGCCCGGCGCGAAGGGTCCGAAGCATGCGGCTGGCCGGAGAACCGTGGAGATACAGAACGTTCCCCACCCGTGCGTGGATGGTCGGGATCACCACAGGG
The DNA here is from genome assembly GCA_035471805.1 of Acidimicrobiia bacterium. NCBI lineage: Bacteria > Bacillati > Actinomycetota > Acidimicrobiia > Acidimicrobiia bacterium. The sequence goes on from DATIPS010000040.1 coordinate 80,317, forward strand.
AGTCCAGTCTCATCGACGAACCCGACATGGCAGATGAGGGCTTCGTCGAGGATCTCGTAGATGGTTTCCTGGTCGTAGGACCCTCGATCGGGTAGACGGCGGATTCTGCTGCGATCCGACGGCGCGGTCATGCCGGTGCTCCTGCCGCGCAATCGCAGGGGAGTGAACGCGGCCCGTCCGCCTCCGGAACCAGCCTGAACAGAATGGTGCGCAGTGTGTCGAGTGCCTCTGCGAAACGTTCCAGAACCTCTTCGTGTGTAACGGGCGGAACCTCGCCCGGAACGCCTACGTCGTAGTCGGTCACCACGGCGATGTTGGCATAACAGATACCCAGTTCTCGAGCGAGGGCGGCCTCGGGCAGCTGAGTCATGTTGAGCAGGTGCCATCCAGAATCAGCGAAAGCGGTGCTTTCTGCCCGGGTTGAGAACCTCGGACCCTGCACAACGACGGTGGTTCCTCCTTCGTGAACGACTCCCACCGTCGCCCGTACCGCGGCGGCGGCTTTGGAACGAAGGTCGGGGCAGTAGGGATCGGCGAAAGGTATGTGGTGTGTTTCCGGACCCTCGAAGAACGTGTGAGCCCGACCCCAAGTGCGGTCGACGAGTTGATCGGGGATCACGAACTCTCCTGGCGCGTACGCGGAGTAGATCGAACCGACCGCCGTCGGAGCGATGATTCGGCCGACGCCCAGTTCGCGCATGGCCCACAGGTTCGCCCGGTACGGGATGAGGTGGGGAGGGAACTCGTGGTTGGTGCCGTGACGGGCGATGAATGCCACTTCTGTGCCTTCGACCGAGCCGACCATCGGCGGAGAGGACGGCGGGCCGTAGGGCGTGGTGAGATCTTCCGAGCGCGCCTCGGTGAGTAGTTGGTAGAAACCGCTACCGCCGAAGACCCCGATCATCGGTCAGTCTTCGGTGCTTTGTGAGGATCGAGAGTCGGTCACGTAGAAACCCGATCCCTTGAAGATCAAGCCGGCCGGATGGAATACCTTCTGCAGTTCGCCACCGCACACCTTGTGCTTCTTGAGCGGCTTGTCCGAGAACGACTGCATGACTTCCAGTCGCTCACCGCACTTTTTGCAGGAGTATTCATATCTAGGCATGTCGGTCCTCGGCGGAAAGAGTGAGCACGGAATGATATCAACTGCGCGGCGACAAACGTCAAGGCCGCTCGCCGGCGGCCGAAAGCGCTATCGCTTCTAGACTCCCGGGGATGGATCTCGCCGTTCCCGTCGTGATGGCGGCCGCCTACCTGGTCGGAAGCCTCGACTTCGCAGTCGTGGTGGCGAGAGCGCGCGGCCTCGACATCTACGACGTCGGCAGCGGCAATCCCGGCACGTCCAACGTCCTGCGCACGATGGGCAAGGGGGCGGCGGCCATGACTTTGCTGGGCGACGTCTTGAAGGGGGTCATCGCCGCCGCGATGGGTTTTCTCGTCGCCGGGGAAGCCGGAGCCGCGGCCGGTGGCTTCTTCGCCATCGTGGGCCACTGTTATCCCGTGTTTCATCACTTCAAAGGCGGGAAAGGGGTTGCGACGGCAGCAGGGCTGTTGTTGTGGCTCATCCCTAGGTCGGCGCTCGTTCTGATCCTCCTCTGGATTCTGCTCGTGGCCGCGACGAAGGTGGCGTCCATCGGTTCGATGGCTGCGCTGGTCCTGGCCCTGCCCGCCGCCCGGATCGAAGGTATCGGTTGGGGTGCAGTGTCCTGGCTGGCGGCCGCGCTGGTCCTGGTCTTGTACCGGCATCGCGGCAACATCGCCAGGTTGTTTGGCTCCGGTGAACACAAGGTCATGCCGTGACGGGGCCCGAGTTGGCGGTCGTTCCGGCAGCCGGACTGGGCACGCGGATGCGTCCGGCGACGCGCGTCGTTCCCAAGGCCCTTTTGCCCGTCGTGGACCGACCAGCCGTGCAACACGTCGCCGAGGAAGCGGTGCGTGCCGGTGTCACCGAAGTCGTTTTCGTGGTCGACCTGGACGCCGGTTCGCTGATTCGAGATCACTTCACCGTCGGTGAGCCTCTGCCCGGTCTCGAGGATCTGCAGGTCAGAATCGTGATTCAAGAGGAACCTGGTGGTTTGGGCCACGCAGTGTTGACCGCCCGTGAATCGATCGGCGACCGTTCGTTCTTCTGTCTTCTGGCCGACAACATCGTCAGGCCGGGCGCCGATGTTCTGCCGTCGCTGGCAGCCGCCTCTGATGGAGGGTCCGTGGTGGCGCTGCGCGAAGTCGGCGAGCACATGCTCGACCGGTACGGTGTTGCGATACCGGGCGAGCGGCGAGGGTCGGAACTCGAAGTGCTCGGCGCCGTTGAGAAGCCGGGGATCGCGAAGGCTCCGTCGAACCTTGGCCTGGTCGGCCGGTATCTGTTCACTCCGGACATCCTGGAGGCGCTTGCCGGCCTCGAGCCGGGATACGGGGGAGAGATCCAGTTGACCGACGCGATCGACTTCGTGGCCCGTCGGGGACGATGCCGTGGTGTTGTCGGTGACAGTGATCTCTTGGACATCGGGGTCCCGCTCGGCCTGCTCGAGGCTGCTGTGGTTCTCGGGCTGAACCGGCCCGAGTTTCGAGATGGCCTGACGGAGTTCCTCCGTTCGCTCGAGGAACTGCGATGAGGCGACTCGTCGATGTGCAACGTGAAGTGCTCGGCAGTGTCCGTCAACTCGGGAGCATGTCGGTGCCGGTCTCCCGGGCCCTCGGCCTGGTTCTGGCCGAAGATGTGGTGGCCCCCCACGATGTTCCCCCCTTCGCCAACTCGGCCATGGACGGATACGCGGTTCGCGCGAAGGACACGCAACCCGCCCCCGCGGAACTGAAGGTGATAGAGGATGTAGCCGCCGGGCACGTCGCGGCTTGGACGGTGACTTCCGGTACGGCGGTAAAGATCATGACGGGAGCACCTATGCCCGCGGGAGCGACTGCGGTCGTCAGGGTCGAGGACACCGCCGAGGAGAGCGGTTCGGTGCGCATCCTGGACGGTGTTCTGGATGGCGAGAATGTCAGGGCGGCCGGCGGGGATCTGGCCGCCGGGTCGGTGGTGTTTGCGGCCGGAACCCGACTTACGCCTCACCATCTCGGTGTGCTGGCCTCGATCGGTGTCTTCGAACCGAGGGTTCATCGGCGTCCGGTGGCGGCCGTCCTGTCGACCGGAGACGAGGTGGTGCCGGCGGAGGCGCCGCTGCTGCCCGGTCAGATCCACGACAGCAACCGCCCGCAGCTTCTGGCATTGCTCGATGAACTGGGCGTCGAGACTATCGATCTCGGCATCGTCGGCGACGACGCGGCCGCTTTGCGGGCGGCGGTCGCACGGGGAGCGGTGGAGGCCGATGTTCTGCTCACTTCAGGCGGAGTCTCGATGGGCGAGTACGACCTGGTCAAAGGAATCGTCTCCGAGGCCGGTGATGTCAACATCTGGCGGGTCGCCATCAAGCCGGCCAAGCCGTTCGCGTTCGGCAACGTGGGCGGCACGCCGTTCTTCGGCCTGCCGGGAAACCCGGTGTCGGTCGTGGTGGCGTTCGAGCAGTTCGCCCGTCCCGCGCTGCTGAAGATGATGGGAGCGAAAGCACTGTTCCGGCCCCGCATTGCAGCAGTACTGGAAGCGGACGTTCAGACGGACCCGGAGAAGACGGTGTTCTTGCGGGTGGTGGCCGAACTGAAAGGCGACAAATGGACTGCCAGGCCGGCGGACGGCCAGGCATCGAACCAACTCACCGCTCTGGCGAATGCCAATGCGTTCGCGGTTGTGCCGGTTGGGACCTCCGGTGTCGCGGCCGGCAGCCGGGTGGATCTGGAGATGTTCCGGTGGCCGGAAACCCGCAGCGAGGAAGAGGTAACGAATGCCGGATGATCTCACTCACTTCGACGAAGAGGGCCGGGCAAGGATGGTTGACGTCGGCGGGAAGGTCGAGACGGCCCGCGTTGCCGTTGTCGAGGCTTTCGTCGAGATGACGGCAGAGACCAGGGATCTGATGTTTTCGGGGAACCTCGCAAAAGGGGACGCGGTGGCGGTTGCCCGCGTGGCCGGCCTCATGGCCGCCAAACGGACGGCCGGTTTGATACCACTTTGTCATCCGCTTCGGATCTCTCACGCGACTATCGAGATCGATCCGGATCCGGTTGGAGCCAGGATCGTGGCCACTGTCGAGACGGTGGACCGGACGGGTGTGGAAATGGAAGCCATGGTGGCCGCCTCTGTCGCGGCGCTGACCGTCTATGACATGGTCAAGGGGGTTGAACGGGGTGCCCAGGTGACTGCCACGCGCTTGCTGCACAAGTCGGGCGGCAAGAGCGGGGAGTGGAATCGATGAGGGCAGTGGTTCTCACGGTCAGCGATCGGGTAAGCGCCGGGGAAGCCATCGATGTCTCGGGACCTGCTGCTGCAGCCTTGCTCGAGGGTCTGGGCTTCTCGGCTTCGGTCCGGGTTGTCCCCGATGGGATTGAATCGGTGGCGGATTTCCTGCGCGCCGCGGTGGCCGAGGGCGTGCCCTTGGTCGTAACTACGGGAGGAACCGGCTTCGCTCCCAGGGATGTGACGCCGGAGGCGACGCGTCTGGTCATTGATCGGCCGGCTCCCGGCCTCGTCGAAGCGATGCGTTCGGCGACTTTCGGTACCAATCCGCATGGGATGCTGTCGCGCGGTGAAGCGGGCATGTGTGGAGCGACCCTGATCATCAACTTGCCCGGGTCGGTCCGGGGAGTCGAGGAATCGCTGCGTGTGATCGGCCCGGCTCTGTCGCACGGTCTCGCACTCCTTCGATCCGACGAAACGGATCACGGCCCGACACCTCCCTGACAAGAGCGGATCGGTCGGAAAACTAAGATCGCGATAATCCTGCCTACTTGTGGCTCCAGAGCAATATGGCTACTCTTCGCGCCCAAAGAGCGGAGATTCACTCTATGGCATGGGCAGTCATTCTTGTCGTCGTTGCCGCCTGGGGAGCTTTCCTCCTACCGGAGGTCATCGGCTCGCGAAAGAGCGCACCTCTGACGACGACCCAAGAGTTCAATCGTTGGACCACCCGGGTCGCCTCTGTTCAGACACCGGGCGGGCCTGCCGTAGTCGCGCGGAACCGGGTTCTGGCGCGCCGACGCCGCGTTCTCTTCGCCCTCTTCGGCGCGGCCATCCTCAGCCTTGTGGTAGCCATCTGGCTGTCCGCTCCCTCCATGCTCATCACCCATGTGGTGATCGATGCGGTAGTTGCCTGGTACGTCGCCATGCTGGTTCAGCTGAGGCACCGGCGGAACGAACTGGCGCTGGTAACAGCGGTCCGCCCGGTGAGTGACGGTGTGAAGGAAATGCCGTCCACTCCTGACGTACACATCCTGGCCTCCGGCTAACCCGCGGTCATGGCGGTTCCCGGACTCGACGAAGTTGAGTCGGCCGCTCGCGCAGAACTCGACGGGAAGTTCGCCGCCCGCGAAGTCGCGCTGACTTCGAGTCGAACTCTGATCAGGACCTCGGCAAACGCAATCCGGGCACTTCATCGCGGTGAGATCGAACGTGCCGAAGAGTTGATGGACCAAGCAGCGGAGCTGCTGGAGAAATCACGACAAGCATGTCTGAATCATCCCGACGTATTGCATGCCGGTTTCGTTTCGGATGCGGCCAAGGAGTACGCGGAGGCCCGGCTCACGGCTGCATTGTCCCAGGGTGCGAGGCTTCCCTTGCCGGCCGAGATAGGTGTGGAAGCGGCTCCCTATCTCAACGGCCTCGGTGAGGCGGTCGGCGAGCTGCGCCGCCGGTTGCTCGACTTGCTCAGGCAGGGCGAGATCGAGGCGGCTGAAGAGATGCTGGCTGCCATGGTCGAGGTGCTCGACCTGCTGGCTTCGCTTGACTACCCGGACGGTATGACCGGGGGCCTGCGCAGGACTACCGACGTGGCACGAGCCTTGATCGAACGGAGTCGAGCCGATCTGACCACCACGGTCGTGCAAGAACGTCTGCGGTCAGAACTGCAGCGACATCTGGATTCTTGACCGGCTTGGCACGTGATGCCGGTGGGGTAACATGCTGGCCCCATCTGGGGGTGTAGCTCAGCCCGGCAGAGCGCTTCCCTCGCACGGAAGAAGTCGTCGGTTCAAATCCGATCACCTCCACCCAGGAAAGCCCCAGCAAACACTGGGGCTTTCTGCTGTTTGGGAGACTGCCGCCTCGCCCGGTTTCGCCTCCAGCCCCACAGGAACCCCACACCTCATGCGGTCAACGCCTCGTCGATAGCGTCCGCAGCCGCTCGGTCAATGCCGTCGAAAAGGTGACCGTAGATGTCGAGAGTCGTTCTGATCGAACTGTGTCCGAGTCGAGTCTGAATGAGTTTCGGGTGCTGACCGGTTGCGATCAGGACGGCTGCATGACTGTGCCTCAGGTCGTGGAAGCGGAGCGGCGGACCAACAGACTCTTCGACAGCCGGAAGCCACACCCTACGGCGGAAGTTGTTCCGGCGGAGTGGACCCCCGGAGGGTGCGGTGAATACCAGTCCATCATCGCTCGGCGGGAACTCCGACATGTGAAGCGCCAGTTCGTCGACCAATGCCTTCGGCATCGAAACATTGCGGATGGAAGACGCAGTCTTGGGAGCACCGAAGACAAGCCGTCCCTCGACCTCGTTGACCGCTTCCTCGACTCGCAGATTCCGTCGCAACATATCGAGACGCCCGACCCGGAGCGCAGCTAGCTCACCAAAGCGGAGGCCGGTGAAGGCCGCCCCCAACACCAGTGCTCGGTATCGAGGAGCAATGGCAGCAGCGAGAACAGCAATCTGATCGAGATCGATAACCCGGATTTCGCTGCGTGTTGGCTTCGGCAGGCTCGTTCCCGTCGCAGGGGACCGGACAAGAAGACCATCACCCACAGCCACTTCAAAGGCGTTCGCCAGGAGCCGATGGCACTTCCGAACCGTATCGGCGGCTAGCCCAGTCGCAGAAAGCTCGGACACCCACCGGCGGACCTCGACGGGTTTGACTGAGGCGAGTTGCCTGTTCCCAAAGGCCGGGAGAATATGGGTATCGATGAGGGATCGGTCTCGGGCGACAGTTGCCTCCTGCCTGGATGCCTTCGCAGACTCGACCTCCGCCAACCAGGTTGCGACACTGATTCGCCCGGACCGTGGGTCTATGTATGCGCCTCGATCGATGTCCGTTGCGATGTTGCGTGCGAACTTCTCGGCGTCGACCTTCCGCTTCTCCCACTTCTCTCGGCTCTTGCCCTCAGGGTCTCTGTAGTGGACGACGTACCGCTTTTCGCCGCCTTTCGTGTATTCGACATCGATGCTTGCCATCGTGTTCCCTTCGTCTCTATTCCCCGTCTGTGTCAGGTGTCGATGTCAGGTGTCACCCCCTATAGGGGGGTGAACACGCTGACACCTCCGGGTCACCCGGTGTCTTTTTCGGTATGACATCTACTTGACACCTGTGACATTAAGGGCTTCTTCGGCGGCGGGTGTGTGGAAGTAACGGTCTGTCCCTCCAGCAG
>DATIPS010000041.1 GCA_035471805.1 Acidimicrobiia bacterium
CGGCCGCTTTTCGCGCGACATTCGGCTCCTATAGGTGACGAATGTCGCGCGAAAACAGAGTTTGACCCCACCCCTGGTGGGGTGCTATGTTTCGGCACATGAGAGAAGCCCACAAGAAGGCAGCCCTCAACCGGCTCAAGACCGTCCGAGGCCACATGGACGCGGTAATCGGCATGGTCGACGACGACCGGTACTGCCCCGAGATCATGAAGCAAGTGTCCGCTCTGCAGGGATCACTGGAGAAGGTCAACCGTATCCTCCTCCAGAACCACCTGGAGACCTGCGTGGCCCATGCGGTCGACGAGGGCCGGACGCTCGAGGTCGTCGACGAGTTGATGGAAGTGATGAAGTACACGGCAGCCGTCACCGGACCTGCCACGACCCTGGAGACGTTATGACCACCAAAACCCTGTCTGTTCCCGACATCTCGTGCGGGCATTGCAAGATGTCGATCGAAGGCGCGCTGAAAGAACTCGGTGGGGTCAGAGCCGCAGAGGTGCACATCGACCCACGCACGGTGGACGTCACCTGGGACGAGGACGCTGTCCAGCTCGAGGCGATCATCGACGCAATCGAAGAACAGGGCTACGAGGTCGCCCGCTAGGTCGGGGCCGCATCCCGCTCCGGCCCGCAATGGAGACTCCAATGATCGAATCCGAACGCGCTACCACCTCCCTCATCTTCGAAGTAGAGGGCATGACCTGCGCGTCGTGTGCGGTGAGGGTCGAACGGACCCTCAATCGCCAGGAAGGCGTCGAAGCCGTCGTCAACTACGCGGGCGGCGAGGCACGGGTCGACGTCGTCGATAACGTGGACGTGGAAGCGTTGCGGGCCGCCGTCTCGAAGATCGGATACGAGATCAACCTCGTCACCGATGAAGACGAGCGCGTGAGCCAGGTCGACAAGTACTCGGCAGAAGAGGCCTACCAGTGGCGCAACTTCCTGATGGCGGCAGTTCTCACCGTCCCCGTCATCATTCTGGGGATGTTCGGACCCGACGAGCGCTGGAACCATCTCCTCCAATGGGCGCTGACGACACCGGTCGAGTTCGTGTTCGGCTGGCAGTTCCACAAGGTTGCCGTCGCACAACTCAGGTCGTTCGGCGCCAACATGGACACCCTGGTCTCTGTTGGAACCCTCTCGGCCTATCTGTTCTCGGTCTGGGCCCTCTTCGCAGGGGAAGCCATATTCTTCGAGACGGCCGGCGCCATCATCTCCTTCATCCTGCTCGGCAGGTACTTCGAGGCGCGGGCCAAGGGGAGAGCCTCCGCGGCTATCACCAAGCTCCTCGAACTGGGTGCCAAAGAAGCCCGGCTACTGCGCGACGGAGTCGAGACCATGGTTCCCATCGAGGAAGTGCACGTCGGTGACCTGTTGGTTGTCAAACCGGGCGAGAAGATCCCGACGGACGGGGAGATCACAGAGGGATCCTCCTCCGTCGATGAGAGCATGCTCACCGGGGAGTCGATTCCCATCGAGAAGACCGTGGGCGCCGAAGTGTTCGGGGCGACCCTCAATCAGCAGGGGCTGCTGACCATTCGCGCCACGAAAGTGGGACACGACACAGCACTTCAGCAAATCGTGAAGCTGGTTGCAGACGCTCAAGCATCGAAAGCCCCGATACAACACCTTGCCGACCGGGTTTCCGGGGTCTTCGTACCGATCGTCATCCTCATCGCCGTTGCGACATTCGGAATCTGGATTGGCGTGGGCGGTGAGATCGAGCCGGCGGTCACGGCCGCCGTGGCCGTGCTGATCATCGCCTGCCCCTGTGCGCTCGGCCTGGCCACCCCGACCGCGATTATGGTCGGGAGCGGACGCGGCGCCGAGCTCGGGGTGGTCTTCAAGGGGGCGGAGATCTTCGAGCGGGCCCGTTCGATCGACACCGTCGTCTTCGACAAGACCGGAACACTCACCCGCGGCCTAATGAGTCTCGCCGGCGTCGACACGGCAGAGGATCCTCTGCGCTTCCTGTACCTGGCCGGGTCCGTCGAAAGCGGGTCGGAGCACCCGGTGGCCAGGGCCGTTGCCCTCGGAGCGGAGGAACGAGACGTTGAACTCGGCAAAGTCGTCGACTTCGAGAATTTCCCGGGCCGGGGCGTTGCCGGGGTCGTCGACGGGACGCTCGTGACCGTCGGCACGGCGAAGTTCCTCGCAGATCGTGGACACGGCATTCCGGCGCGTTACGCAGAGTCGCTCAACAGGTTCGCCGATGCCGGCCAGACGGCGTTCCTGGTTGGATGGGACGGCGAGGTCCGCGGATCTCTTGCCATCGCCGACGTGCTGCGCGAGACCTCCGCTCCTGCGATAAGGCATTTGCGGTCCCTGGGCGTCGAGGTTGCCATGCTCACCGGGGACAACCGGCGCACCGCCGAGTCGATCGCCGGGGCCGTCGGTATCGATGAGGTGCTCGCAGAGATCCTGCCGGGAGAGAAGGCGCATGAGGTTGCTCGGTTGCAGCGATCCGGGCACAGTGTCGCCTTCGTCGGCGACGGGATCAACGACGCACCGGCCCTCACCCAGGCCGATCTCGGAATGGCGGTCGGAACCGGAACCGACATCGCAATCGAGGCCGGTGACGTGATCCTCATGTCGGGCGACCCGGCTCTGGCCGACACCGCCATGCGCCTCGCCAGGGCGACGTTCCGGACCATCAAGCAGAATCTGTTCTGGGCCTTTTTCTACAATGTTGCGATGATCCCCCTGGCCGCGCTCGGCTTTCTCAATCCGATGTTCGCCGCGGCCGCGATGGCCTCTTCCAGCGTGACGGTCGTCACCAACAGTCTGCGCCTCAGGGGTTTCAAGGCCTGATTGCCGGTGCGCCGGGCTGCCCGACCATCATCCGGAGCTACCCTGCCTGCGATGACGCCCGGATCCGGCACTTCCGCGAGAGGAGGCCCGGCTTCGTCACGCCTCTCGCCCGATTGGATCCTGGCCGCCGTGTTCGTCGGCGGTTTGATCGTGATGCTGGCGGCGATCGGCTCCGGTTCGACCGCCGCAGAAGGACCGGCGGGACCACGCATCGCCGTGGGAATGACACCCGCGGACGGGGCCATCACTGTTCGGGTCGAGCCGTGTGGATCAGAGAAGGTCGAGACGATTGCACTCGCCGCTGTGGAACCATCCCTCACGGTCTGGGAAGCTATAGCCGTCGAACCTCAAACCAGGTATGTCTTCATCGTGGGGCAGGCGCCGACTTCGTTCGTGGAGACCGTGCCGATGATCGACCAGCTGCCGCGCGGTGCTCTTCTCGAGGCGACCGTCACATCCGGCGTGGCCCGCTCCGTGCAGTTCTACTTCGCGGATCTTCTGCCGGACCTGTGGAGTTATGACGACACCTACTACACGGACGGCGACATCGGCCGGGCAATGACGTCCAACTCGTCGTGTCCCGGAGCAGCGGCCGGAACCAGCTCGGGTCGGCGCACTCTGATGATCGTTGGGTTCCTCGTTGCTGCAGCGGCAGGAGCAGGGCTCGTCTCGCGCCGGATCGTGGTGCCGGGTCTCTAGAAATGCCGCAATCCCCACGCGCGACAACGCGCCCGGTGGCGCGTTGTCGGAAGTGGATGAGTTCTTGCGGAACCGCTCGGTTGCGGCGCGGTCCGGTTACCTCTTGCGCTTGTGGCGGTTTGCCTTGAGGCGCTTGCGGTACTTGTGCTTCGACATCTTCTTGCGCCGCTTCTTGACCAGCGAACCCATGCAGAATTCCTCTCCAGAAATCAGTGGATGGAGCTACAGGATGCCTGTTTGCGGCCGATTTCGCAAACCAGACGGCCGTCAAACAAGGCCGTGATGGTCTATCCCGGGAGCCAGGACGGAGCCCTCCCCGCCCATGGCTATGGATAGAGCCGACACGACCGGGTCTACCGCGGCTTCCGGCACGATGGCGAGGATCGATGGCCCGGCACCGCTCCAGCACGCGTGGAAGGCACCGGCAGAGCGGGCCGCGAGCATCAGGTCTTCCGCCTCTGGGAACAGCGGCCCGCGCGGACCCTCGTGCAGTTCGTCTCCGGATGCCGCTGCAAACAATCGCGGGTCTGCGGTTCGGAATGCCTCGACCAGGGCGATCGCTCTCGCAACCGATCTGGCGGCGGCGTCGTGTTCGATGATCTCCGGAAGAGCCTGGCGGGCCCATTTGGTGGGGAGCCGCCGCGACGGCACCGCCACCACTACGCGCAGTCCGGGGTCCATTTCCAGACGGTGGGCCGAGGAGCCCACGGCCGCCACCAAACCACCGTACACGGCCGCCGCGACATTGTCGGAGTGACCTTCGAGATCCGCCGCGATACTGAAGACGGTATCTGGATCCGCCGGCTTCCCGACCGCTCGCAGTGCAGCCGCCGCCCCGGACGCGAAGGCTGCAGCCGACGATCCGAGCCCCCGCCCCAGAGGTATCTCGTTGTGCACGTCGAGCATCAGGGGGTTCCCAACGCCCACCGCCGCCTGGGCAGCCGCCAGAACGGCATCGTCGTCGCCCTCGACGGGCGCAAACAGGCCGTGGTGGCTGACCCGCCATGCGTCGGCCTGCTCGGCTACCACTCGACAGGGGATGTCGATGGCCAGCGCGAGCGTGTCGAACCCGGGTCCCAGGTTCGCCGAGGATGCCGGAGCGGTTGCCTCAGCCACGATGGAGTCTCTCCAGTTCGACAAAGATGTTGTCTGCCTGTGGGAGGCTCGACCGGATCGCCTGCTCCACCGTGTCGATGGTCGACTCGACATCGGAATCTTCCAGATCGTCGACGAAATCGACCTCTATGTTCACCAGCACGCGGTCGGGGCCCATATGCATGGTGAGCAGTCGACCCACCCCGCGGACTTCCGGCAAGGAGAGCACTGCCGCCATGACTCCTGCCCTGTCGGAGCGGCTCGCCGCCTCGCCGATCAGGAGGGCTTTGGTTTCGGCGGCGAGAAAGACGGCGACCGTGGCCAGCAGGCCTCCGATCATCAGCGAAGCCACGGCGTCCCAGACCGGATTGTCCGTCATGTGTGACAAGAAGACACCACCAAGCGCGAAGAGGAGGCCCAGGAGAGCCGCGGTGTCCTCGAGGAGTACCACGAGGATGGCGGTGTCCTTGGTGCCGCGGAACGTCCGCCAGTTCGACCGGGTGCCCCGGGCCTTCTTGAACTCTCGATAGGCATAGAGAAAGACCGACCCCTCGATCAGGATCGCCACAGAAAGAACAACGACGTTGATCGATATGTCTTCGAGCTCGTGGGGATGTCGAAGCGCTTCGATTCCGTGCTGGAACGACAACACCGCGCCGCCGACGAACAGCATGACGGCGACCATGAAGCTCCAGAAGTACGTTTCCTTGCCGCGCCCGAACGGATGCTGCGCATCCGGTGCGTTCTTGGCCTGCGCAATTCCTCTCAAGAGGAGAGCCTGGTTGCCCGTATCTGCCACGGAGTGCCAGGCCTCCGACATCATCGCCGCAGAGCCCGTGATGCCCGCCGCTACGAATTTCGAAACGGCGATGAGTGCATTACCGGTGAGTGCGGCGACGACCGCAGTTCGCGAACCTTCAGATGCCATCGGGTGATTCTAAGAGATGCCGGTGTGCGACATGGTGATGGCAACGGGGTGCGAACATCGGAACGGCGGCGGGCACCCCTCAATCGTCGAGCAGGCGTACCTCTTCCGCTCGAACCGTGCCGCCGATACGGATTGCGTGCGGACCCCAATCGAGCATGATCGTCGAGGGGTGCCCGATCTCGTCGCCTTGGTGGATCACGAGGCTTCCCGTCTCCCGTCCGGCGTGTGCCAGTCTCGAGGCGAGCGCTACTGCGGCGCTTCCGGTCGCCGGATCCTCGAACACGCCTGCTTCGGGTGCGAAGAATCTGGCTTTGACGCGGCCATCCTCTCCCCCGGCATAGATGTAGAGCTCGCCGACTCCCGCCGCTTCGAGAGCTTCCTGATCGAATGAGGCCGCCGCGACGTCGGCGGATGAGCCGAGTTCGAGGAGCAGGTAGGGAATCGGCATGTCTACCCAGGCCGCACCCAGAGGAGATGGGAGACCGAGCCGGGCGGCGACCGTGTCGGCGCGGGCCGCCCCTCTGACCGGACGGCCGGGAGCTGCCTCTATCCAGGCGATACCGTCGTCGTATCCGATCCGCACCCGACCGATCCCGCAGGACAGCTGCCCGGTCGAGGAGACCCCGGACTCGCGCAGAACCCAGGTGAGGCCCACCAACGGATGGCCGGCGAACGGCATCTCGCGGCCGGGAGTGAATATGCGCACCGAGGGGACGGCGCCGTCGATGAAGAAGACCGTCTCTGAGAACCCCAGCCGGGCGGCGATCTCCTGCATGTCGGCCGTCTGGATCCCGGCGGACTCGATCACAACGCCGAGGTGGTTACCTCCAACGTCACCGCGGGTGAACACACGGACGATGTGACATGGACGCGACACGGCGGCTCCTCGACGGATTTCTCTATGCAACGATACCGGCTACGGTTGTCGGCCTCATGGGCGACATAATCGGCTTCGATCAGATCTTCCCCGAGTTGATCCTCGGTGTCGGTCTCGCCTTGCTCATCGGCAACGGCCTGGCCATGTTCAAGAATCGGAGAGGCGAACAACCGGCCGGCGTCGAAGGAGTGTTCCGCCCCGGTCGAGCCTGGTTCCTGATGGCAGTCGGCACCCTCATGGCCGTCTGGGGAGCCAGCACGATCTTCGCCTAGGGGATCTCGATGGCCTGCCGGATCCCGCCGGCTGTGGACCCATCCCGGGATTCGTCGGGGGTTGATACAATCCTCACCACCGCGGGTGTAGTTCAGTGGTAGAACACGAGCTTCCCAAGCTTGGAACGGGGGTTCGATTCCCCTCACCCGCTCGAGGGTCGTTGGCCGCACGCCGGCGGACGCACCGGCGCAGGAGGGAGCAGCGGCCGTGATCTTCTCAGATCGCACCATCAGGGAAGCCGTCGAGGACGGACGGATAGAGATCGATCCTTTCGACCCCTCCTTCGTGCAGCCCTCCAGCATCGATCTGCGGGTCGACCGCTTCTTCCGGGTCTTCGAGAATCACAAGTACCCCCATATCGATCCGAAAGCGGCCCAACTCGATCTCACGACAATGGTGGAGGTCGACGGCGACGAGCCGTTCATACTCCACCCGGGTGAGTTCGTCCTCGGATCAACACTCGAACGAGTGCGGCTCGCCAACGACATCGTGGCCCGGCTGGAGGGCAAGTCGAGCCTGGGCCGGTTGGGCTTGCTGATCCACTCGACCGCCGGATTCGTCGACCCCGGCTTCAACGGCTACCTGACTCTCGAGCTCTCCAACGTTGCAACCCTGCCCATTGCCATCTATCCCGGGATGAAGATCGGCCAGCTCAGCTTCTACCAGCTCACCACGGAGGCCGATCATCCGTATGGGAGCGACACGGCGGGATCGAAGTATCAGGGGCAACGAGGGCCGACGGCGAGCCGGGTTCACGAGGACTTCAAGTAGGGCGGCCGCTCGGGCAGGCGGCGCCCCCGGGCCGAACCCTTGATCTACCCGGCCAGTTGGCGATACGCCCTTTCGAGGGCGGAACGCATGACCTCATCCGGGTACGGGCCGGACCGGACGTCTATCTCCTCGACCGGCACTCCCCCCACGAAACCGGCTCTGGCGAGCGCTCCGACCGCGCAGAGCTCGGCCCGCTGCGTTTCGACGAACGGGCGGTCGACCACGTCACCGTGGCCCGGCACGACCGTGGCAACCTTCATGTCGAGGAGAGCGTCGAGCGCCTGCGGCCAGTCGAGCGGGAACGAATCGGTGAATGAGGGCGGTGCGCCCTCCTCGACCAGGTCCCCGGCGAACACCGTCCCGGAGTCGGCAACGTATGCGACAACGTCGCTGTCGGTATGTCCCAGGCCCAGATACCGGAACTCGACAATGCGGCCCCCCAGATCGATGGCGTGTCTGAGGCCGAACGTGTGGTCGGGGGCGGTGATCACCACCTCCCGTATGTCGGCGTGATGCTCTTCGGGCATCCACTCGAGGACGCCCGAGCGGGCCGGCTCTCCTTCCTCCAGGAGTTGTGCACGACAGCGCTCGTGCCCCCACAGCTGTGCCGACGGGAATAGTGCATTACCCCAGCAGTGGTCCCAGTGGTAATGCGTGTTGAGTACCCAGCGCGGGGCGAGATCGGTGAGCACTCGAAGATCGTCGAGGAGTTGCGCGGCCTGCCGGTGCGATGCCCGGGTGTCGATGATGAGCACCCCTTCGCCGCCTATGACGGCGCCCACGTTCAGATCGAGCGACTCATACCGGCGGCGAAAGGCTCCCTCGCCAACCTCCTGCCACATGTTCGTTCCCCCTTTCCACTCCGGCCGAAATCGTTTCTTGCATCGGCGCGTCACCGGGATTCTTGAGGGTGTCCGCCAAGACGACTATTGGCGTCGCCCCACCACCACCATGATGCCGGCCGCGATCACGAGCAAGACCCCTGATGCAGCATAGGGATCGGGGGTTTCGCCCAGGAACAAAGCCGCCCAGACCACGGCGGAAGCCGGCTCCGTGTACATGATGACACCGACAGAAGTAGCCGGGAGCCGGGAGACGGACATCCAGTAGAAGACGCTCGATATGCCGGTCAGTACAACACCCAGAATCAGCAGCTGCCACCACGTGTCGAGAGCCGAAGGGTTGCCGGGTTCCTCCCACGGCACCTCGAAGAGTGCACCGACGGCCCATGGAGTCATCACCAGCGCAGCGACGGTGTGCTCGTAGGCGGCCAGCCGCAAACCGCCAACTCGTTGCGCGATCGGCTTGCCGATCAGGATGATCGCTGCCAGTGAGGCACCGGCAAGCAACCCGGCGGTCGTCCCCGCCACGGTGGCGCCCCCGCCCGGCCGGGCAACCAGAACGACGCCGGTCATCGCCATCGCCACCGCGATCCAGGTTCCCGTGTCGCCGGGTTCGTTCAGGATCCGGGGGGCGAGGAGTGCCAGCAGGACGGGTGCCAGGTAGACGAGCACGAGGGCGATGGCGACCGTCGTCGTCTTCAACGACCAGAAGAACGCAGCCCAGTGCCCGGCCAGGACCACGCCCAAGGTGACGACTCTCGCAACCTCGGCCCGCGGAAGACGACGATCCCCGCGCAGAAACAACCACCCGAGAACCGGAATGGCCCCCAACCAGAGCCTGGCGGCCACGAGCTGTTCGGCCGGAAGATCGACGTTCCTGACGATCAACGGAATGGTTCCCCAGGCCGCCGCGACCGAGGCGAGCACGAGTGCAGCAATCCATCGTCGAGGCATCACGGAAGCCTACAGACCGATCTGCGGAAAACCCCTCAAGGGTCGCCGCGGTCGTGCCGATGATTCCTTGACGTTTTCACCGGGAACGCACTGCCGAGCACTTACGGAGACCCCCTTCCTCCGACTCTTCCCGACCGGCGGCCGGCGAAAACAACATTGAGGCCCCCTTGCGAGGGGGCCTCAATCGCGCACAACGGTCACCGGGCGGACTGTTGTCCCCGCTCTCGGAAGGTCTCCTAGGGGCCTACATCGCGGCCGACGTCGGCGAAGAGTGTGTATCGGGGCAGGAAGGTCATGTCGACCTTGCCTGTGGCACCGGCCCGGTGTTTGGCGACGTTGACCTCGGCGAGCCCTTTCGATTCGGGGTCGTCGGGGTAGTAGTACTCATGCCTGTAGATGAACAGAACGATGTCGGCGTCTTGTTCGATCGCTCCCGACTCGCGCAGGTCACCAAGTCGGGGTCGCTTGTCCTCTCGGGCTTCCAAGCCACGGTTCAACTGAGACACGGCGATTATGGGAATGTCCAGCTCACGGGCCAGGTTCTTGAGGTTCCGGCTTATCTCTGCGATCTCCTGCTGGCGGTTCTCGCGGTTTCGCCCCTGCATTAGCTGGATGTAGTCGACGACGATGAGCGAAAGGCCCTTCTGTCTCTTCAGGCGCCGTGCTTTGGCCCTGATGTCGGTCACGGTCACCGAGGCGCTGTCGTCAACATAGACGGGTGCCGGATACATCTTGGAAGCAGCGTTCACTACCCGCTGCCAACCCCGCGCATCGAGTTGTCCCGTCCGCAGGGCCATCGAGTCGACCCGGCCGACGGAGCACAACATCCTCTGAATGATCTCTTCCTTGCTCATCTCCATCGAGAACACGGCAACGGTTCCGCCGTCCATGGCGATGTTGGAAGCGATGTTCAGAGCCAGCGTGCTCTTGCCCATGCTCGGCCGCGCCGCCACGATCAGCAGGTTGGCCGGATGCAGACCGGCGAGCTTGGAGTCGAGATCCCGGTATCCGGTGGCCAGGCCGGTTATCTCGTTGCCGGAAGCCTCGAGTTCCTCGATGACCTCCAGGGTCGACTGGAGCAGCGGGGCGATGGGTTGGAGCCCGTCACCGACCCGGCGCTCGGCGACTCCGAGCACCGTCTGCTCGGCACTGTCCAGGACATCGATGATCTCCTCGTCGATCTGCAGGGCAAGGTCCGTGACCTTCGCCCCGGCCATCAACAAGTTGCGCCGCATGGAGTGCTCTTCGACGATGTCCGCGTAGTAGTCGATGTTCGAAGCGGTCGGTACCCGCTCCATGAGCTCTGTCAGGTAGCCCACTCCACCGACGCGGTCGAGTTCCTCACCCCGTCGCAAAGCATCCGAAACGGTAACGACATCGATCGGCTGGTTCCCGTTGTACAGCTGGGCGATCGACTCGAAGATCGCCTGATGGGCCGGAACGTAGAAGTCCTCGGGGGTGAGCTTGTCCATCACCGCGTTGGCGGCATCGGACGAGAGCATCACTGCCCCGAGGACCGACTCCTCAGCTTCCAGATTGTGCGGAGGTACGCGACCCGAACTGCCCCGGGTGTCGGGGCGGGCCGTGGAACGGCCCATCGATGGTCGGGCCTCTGTGGTCATCAGGCCGGAATGATGTCCAGCGAAAGGGCGAACTCGACGTCCGCGTGCAGCTTGATCGTCGCTTCGTGAAGCCCGATGCTCTTGATCGGCTCGGCTAGTCGAACCGTCTTGCGATCCAGTTCCACACCGGTGAACTTCTTCACACCTTCAACGATGTCGGCGACGCCGATCGAACCGAAGAGTTTCCCCTCGTCACCGGACTGAGCGGCAATCACTACCCGACTGCCGACGAGTTGCGTTGCCAGGGCTTCCGCCTCCTCGCGCGAGCGTCGCATGGTTTCCTCACGCGCCTTGCGAGCATCCTCGGCATTCTTGAGCGCACCCGCACTGGCCTTGACGGCAAGGTGCTTCGGCAGGAGGAAGTTGCGGGCATAGCCATCGGACACCTCGACCACCTGGCCGGCGGTGCCGACACCGTCGATGTCCTTGATGAGAATGAGCTTCGTCATCGGCTTACGTACGGCATGAGGGCCATCTCACGTGCATTCTTGATGGCCACGGCTACTTCGCGCTGGTGCTGGGTGCAGTTTCCGCTCACACGGCGCGAGCGGATCTTGGCGCGATCCGACATGTACTTGCGCAAGATCGCTACGTCTTTGAAATCGACGTATTCGATCTTTTCCTTGCAGAAGTAACAGACTTTCTTCTTGAACCGCCGCCCGTTCTCGGGCCGGCGCTTTCTACGTTTTTGGGGGCGTGCCATTTCGTCTCCTAGAACGGCGCCTCATCGGGGCCGTAAGTCTCTCGGGCAACAGGCGCAGCAGGAACCGACGATGGCGCGTCTCCGCCCCAATCGCCTCCACCCTGGCGTTGCGTCTTCGATACCGTGGCGGTAGCCCACCGAAGGCTGGGGCCCATCTCATCGATGGAGATCTCAACGACGGATCGCTTTTCGCCTTCTTGGGTTTCCCAGCTCCGCTGCTCGAGACGACCGGTGATGATCACCCGCATCCCTTTCTGCAGTGACTCGGCTGCGTTCTCTGCGGCCTCCCGCCAGAGGGTTCCACCCAGAAAGCTGGTCTTCTCTTGCCATTCGCCGGATTGATCTCGCCAGCTCTTGTTCACCGCCACTCTGATGTTGGCCATAGCCACACCGGAGCCTGTGAACCGAAGCTCAGGGTCTTCAACGAGATTGCCGATCACCGTCACGGTATTTGTCGCCATTCTTCCTCTCTCCTTGGGATGGGACACCCTCACTATCGGAGGAGGGTGTGACAAAACCCGGTGTCAGCTGTTGCCCCGCCGGACCACCTTGTGGCGAACGACGGCGTCCGACAAAGCAAGGGCCCGGTCGAGATCGTCCAATGCGCCGGCAGGATCCTCCAGCGCGAACTGGACCACCGAGTAGTAACCCTCCCGGATATGGTTGATCTCATAGGCAAAACGACGCTTGCCCCAGAAATCGGAATTGGTGACCTCGGCGCCGCGTGCTTGTAGCAACGCCTCGATCTCTTTGACCTTCAGCCGGACGTCGTCCTCGACGATGTCCGGACGATGAATGGTCATCACTTCGTAGTTCCTCAATTGTTCTCCTCCTCTGGACATCCACCGGAGCGGAAGGCCCCGCCGATCTGACGGAGCAGGATGGATGCGTGGTTCAGCAGAACCGCGCGGGAAGTGAGAAGAGTGTAACCAAGACTGTGCGGTCGCGGAAGCTGGGGCCAGGGCTGGTTTTGTCAGCCTCGTCGCGGGTCGCGGGTCGCGGGTCGCGAGTCGCGGGTCGCGAGTCGCGGGTCGCGAGTCGCGAGTCGCGGGTCGCCCTAGAGCAGGATCGTCTCTCCGTGGCCCGGTGTGAGGATGTTTCGACTCAAGCGGTCCGCCACCGCCTCCCGGAAGCCGTCCATAGCCTCCGGATCGCCGTGAACCGCGATGACCTGTTCGGGCGGAGTGTCGGCAGACGCCAGCCAGTCGACCAGTTCCGATCGGTCGGCGTGCACCGAGAAGGCCGGCACGGAGGCGATCTCGGCGTTCACCGGCCAGAACTCCCCGTGGATCTTGATCCGGTCCTCGCCGTTGAGCATCCTCCGACCCCTGGTCCCTGCTGCCTGATACCCCACCAGGACGACCGATGACTTCGGGTCGGGCAGCAAACGTTTGAGATGGTGAAGCACCCTGCCACCGGTCGCCATTCCGGACGCCGAGATCACGATGAAAGGGGGCCGGGCGTGGTTGATCGCCTTCGAGTCCTCCACCGACTCGGTGATCCTCAAGTCTCCCGGGTCGAACACGTCGGGCCTCCCGACAATGGAATCCCTGATCTCGTGCTCCCCTTCCGCCACCGCGCGCAGGTAGAAACCGAGAGCCGAGCGCGCCATCGGGGAGTCCAGATAGACGGGCATTTGCGGGATAGCGCCGGATTCGATCAACTTCCGCAGCGCGACGAGGATCACCTCCGTTCGATCCACTGCGAAGGCCGGTATGACGACGGCCCCGCCACGGCCTGCGGTCCGGCGGATTACCTCTCCGAGTTCGCCGGTGCCGTCCTCCTCGATGTGTTCGGTGTCACCGTAGGTGGACTCCATGATCACCGTGCCGGCCGAAGGAGGCGGATCCGGCGGATCGAGCACCGGATGGCCGGGTCTTCCCAGATCTCCCGACAGGTGGACCGGTGCGGTGCCGTCCTCGAACTCCAGCAGAATCGAAGCGGAACCGAGAATGTGGCCGGCCCGGGTGAGTCGCAGTCCTACCCCATCGGCGATCCTGGTCTGCTGCGTCCACGGCGCCACCCTGAACAGAGCAGAAGCCACTACCGCGTCGTGCTCTGTGTACAGAGGCAGCGCGGGTTCGTGTCTCGTGTAGCCCTTGCGATTGGCGCGCTCCGCGTCGTGCTCCTGAATCCGGCCGGAGTCCGCCATGACCACTCCGGCAAGTCGCCCCGTCGACTCGCTGGCCCATATGCTGCCGCTGAATCCGTTGCGGACGAGGGCCGGCAGATACCCGACGTGGTCGAGGTGGGCGTGTGATACAACGACTGCGTCGATCGTGGCCGGATCGATCGGGAACTCCGCCCAGTTCATCTCGCGAAGCCTCTTGTGACCCTGAAACAGGCCGCAATCGACCAGCACTCGTGCGGAAGGAGTCTCCACGAGGAATTTCGACCCGGTCACCGTGCGGGCTGCACCGAGGAACCGGACGAGCGAGCGGGGCGGCCTATCGGTCATGGGCACGACGTTATCGATCCTTTCGCCGGAACCGGGTAGCGACCCGGCTCCTCTGTTCGGCCTTGTCAGTCGCTGCCGGGGGGCCCGCTCGGCGAACTAGCGTCCGGCGCTCTGCTCCTCGCGGGCAAGGCGGACGCGCTCGCCCAGTCCGAACCTCGAACCGGAGCGAAGATCGACGACCACGCCCACCGCGTCGGCGAACGAGGCCGGGTCGTCGCTGACGAAGATCCATCTCTCGCCGTCGGGAGATATCTCGAACTCGCGAACCGAGAGGCGATTGAACTTCGTCTTCTCGAGAGACCAGCCGCCAATCCAGCGGCCGGGCGCGCCGACGATCGTGCACTTCCCGTCCGAAACGCGGATAACCACAGGAGTGTCTGCCGCTGCAGGCCTTTGCAGAATTCCACTGTGTTGTGTCATTACGCAACGATACCCGCGCGTTTCGTCGAGTGGCGGGTCAGAAGTCGATCCGGTCACCGTCTGCCAGGCCTTCCAGCTTTCCGGCCGGCACCTCGAGTGCAAACCGATACGGTTCGTCGATGTCGTACAGAGGGCAAGGATCTGCCTCGCAGGGCAACATGCCGAGTGATCCCACCAGCTCACCGGAGCCGTCGAAGAAGGCGATATCGAGCGGAATGAGCGTGTTCTTCATCCAGAATGCGCCTTCTCGCTCGGCCTCGAAGACGAACAACATCCCGTCGAGGTCGCCTAGGTCCCGAACGAACATGAGTCCACGACTTCGCAGATCGGCGGTGTCGGCGAGGGCGACCCTCCAGGATCGGCCGCGGAGTGAGACTTCGGTGATCTCGAAACCCACTACATCGCCGGTGTCGAGGACGTGAGCGGTCGTGGAGGTGGTCGAGGGAGGAAGAGTGGTTGTCGTGGAGGCCGGAACCGTCTCGACCGGGGGTGGGGCAACGGTCGCCGCGGTGGACGGCGCGACTGTTTGACTGCACCCGGCCAGGACTACCAGGAAAGTGGCCAGGACAGATCGCTTGATGGTCCCTCCAGCAGTGCTTTCTGGGCCTCTTCACCCATGTGGTAGGTCTCTTCGTCCGATGGGAAGTCGCCGGACTGAACATCCAGGAAG
Organism: Acidimicrobiia bacterium; assembly: GCA_035471805.1. Taxonomy (NCBI): domain Bacteria; kingdom Bacillati; phylum Actinomycetota; class Acidimicrobiia; species Acidimicrobiia bacterium. Next base: position 15,124 of record DATIPS010000041.1, read on the forward strand.
AACCGTTGCAGCGCCTCAACTGCTTGGCCCCTGAGGTCGGCATACCGGCGCACGAACTTCGGTACCTGGCCGTCGTGCATGCCGAGCACGTCGTGAAACACGAGGACCTGGCCGTCCGTTCCGGCACCTGCGCCGATGCCGATCGTCGGAACCGAGACTTCCTTGGTGATGATCTGCGCCAGCACGTCGGGAACACCTTCGAGAACCATGGCGAATACCCCGGCCTCTGCGATGGCGATGGCGTCGGTGAGCATCTCCCGTGCCTCGTCCACGGCCTTGCCCTGCACCCGGTAGCCGCCCATCGAATTGACGGATTGGGGGGTCAGTCCGAGATGGCCCATGACCGGTATCTCGGCCTTCAGAATGGCCTCGATGACCGGGAGCCGCTTGCGGCCGCCCTCGAGCTTGACTGCCTCCGCACCTCCTTCGCGCACGAGCCTCCCGGCGTTGCGGACACCGTCTTCCACGGACACGTGGTAGCTCATCCACGGCATGTCTCCGACGAGGAGGGAGTCCGGTTCCGCCCGCGCAACGGCGGCGGTGTGATGAATCATCACGTCGAGGTCGACGTCGAGCGTCGAGTCGAAACCGAGGACGACGTTGGCCAGCGAGTCGCCGACGAGAACCATGTCTGCGCCGGCCTCCGAGGCGATCCGGGCCGTCGCGAAGTCGTAAGCGGTGATCATGGTCAGCTTCTGGCCGCCCTTGCGAGCCCGAACGTCGGGGACGGTTACTTTTCCGCCCATCGTTCTCCCTCTCTCGTAGGTATTGGAAAAGAAGATTCTCGCACCAAGGGTAGTGCCTGCGCGTACTAGTGACCCGGGTCGCACCGCCGGGCGTTAGGTTTTGACCATGGCTCGCAAAGACATTTCCATGACCTCAGAAGAGGTCGCGTCGTTTCTGAACCAGGGCTGGAACCTCCAGGTGGCCACCGTCGGCAACGACGGATGGCCTCATCTGACGACTCTCTGGTACGTGATGCGGGACGGCCTCATCACGTTCCGCTCGTTCCGGCGCTCGCAGCGGATCGTCAACCTCGGTCGCGATCCGAAGATCACCGTGCTGGTGGAGGAGGGACGGTCCTACGACGATTTGCGGGGTGTGATGGTGCGCGGCCGGGCGGAGTTGCTCGATGACCGGGGAACCATTCTCGACGTGTACGGGACGGTTGCGTCCAAGTACCAGTTCGGCGGCAGTCCGCTGGACCCGGAAGCGGTCGAGAGCCTCTTCGGGGCTCATGCAGCGAAGAACACGGTGGTCGTGGTCCACCCCGAGCAGACCTCGTCGTGGGACCATCGCAAGCTCGGCGGGGCATACTGACGGCTCTGCAGTTCGCAGCCGTCGACTGGTTCTTGCGGCGGGCCGATACTCAGAACCAGGCGTCGCGGGGCACGACGGCCGCCACCACCGCCAGGGAAGCCAGGAGTCCGATCCCGGCCGCTCGATACGACGACGCCGCGGCGGCCTTGCGGGCCCGCACCACGGCCGTATGGGCCACGGCGGCAGCGAGGAGCATCCCGAGCGGATGAATCACCTTGATGAAGAAGTCCTGGTCCCAACCCTCGTTGCCGATCCACAGCACGATGCCGACGGCGATCTGGAGATCCATGAGGATCGTCGCCAGGACGAACGGCCGCTCGGCTCCTTCCGTCCAGGGGGTTCCCCTGGACGCACGGACCAGTCCGGTGATGCCGGCCCCGAGCAGGACGACGAGCACCACCCACCGGTACCACGAGTGAATGTCTACAACAGCATCCATGTAAGGCACGATACACGCCGTATCGTGCTTTCGAATCAGAACCGCCCGGCGAAGCTCGCCCGCTCGAACCGAACCGGCACCTCCACGAGCGCCGGGCCCAAACCGGCGAGCCGGTGGGTAACCGCCGGTGCCGGAGTTGACGGATCCGACAAGGGTCAACCCGCCAGATGAGCGCGCAGCCACCGGATGTCGGCCGCCTGATCCTCCGCCTCTCCGGGAGTCTCGACTATCACCGGGGCACCGGCATCTCTGATCAGAGACACCAGCAGGTCGGATGGAATCTCGCCGTGGCCGAGATTCGCATGGCGGTCCCGACGAGAGTCGAACGGATCCCGCGAGTCGTTGCAGTGCACCAGGTCGATCCGGCCTGTGGCTTCCCGCACCCGTTGTACGAGTTCTCCCAGATCCTGTCCGGCCGCCCAGGCGTGACAGGTATCGAGGCAGAATCCGACTCCCAGGTCGCCGATGGCATCCCATAGGCGGCCGATCACCTCCACCTCGCGGGCCATGGCGTTGCCACCGCCGGCCGTGTTCTCGATCAAGATCGGAACCCCGGATTGGAAACTCTCGAGTGCCTTTCGCCAGCGTTCGAATCCCACCTCGGCCGGTTCGTCCGAGTCGGTTATGTGGCCTCCATGGACTATGACGCCGGCGGCCCCGATCTCCGCCGCCGCCTCGCAGGTGTCTGAGAGGATCTTGCGGCTCGGTATCCGAACGCGGTTGTTCGGAGAAACGACGTTGACTAGGTAGGGGGCGTGCACGTAGACGGGCAGCGCGGACGCCCTGAGGTCGTCCGCATCGTCACGCCCGAGCGGCTTCTTCCACGATTGCGGATTGCTGAGGAAGATCTGCACACAGTCCGCCTCCCGCTCGACGGCAGCTTGCAGCGGATCGGATGCGCGAACGTGGGCGCCGATGAGCATGTCGCGCACCATAGCGGCCCAAAGGGCCTAATAGGCCGGCCGGGTCCAGCTGGCGTGCAGCTCGTGAAGTGCCCGTTCCACGACTTCGGCGGACTGCTCCCAGTCCTCCGACAGGAGGATCAGAGTTGAGTCACCCGACCAGCGGGCCGCCCACGGATCGTCCGGAAGGCCGAAGCGATCGGTCAGTTCGAGCACCAGCGCCGGACGCGGTACGCCTGCGTCGTCGACCTCGGCGGAGGACCAGCTCCGGATCATGTCCCAGGGGATCTCGACAGGCTTCCGAAAGGGTCCGCGCAGAGCCCACCGGCTCGTCTCTTCGTCTGCGAGCAGGACGGGACGCGGGAAGAGGAGCTCCTTCAACCCGAACACAATCAGGACGAGGCCGGCGAGCACGAACAGGATGGCCCAGAGGGTGTCGCGTGCCTCGAAGGCATCCGGCGTCCGATCCTCATATACGAGGGTGACCAGCCAGTTGATGACTCTGCGCCTGGCCAGAAAGTCGGCGCCGATGACGACGAACGGAACTCCTGCCAGGGCAACCAGCCACATTCGCAGAGGAGAACGGCCGACCCGCAACGTCGTCACGGCCCCTCCACTCCGAGCTCGGCGGGCAGCACCAGCGCCGAGAACGGAACGCCGAGTTCGGAGCATCTCCGCTCCGCCTCACCGCCGCTCCTGTCGACCAGGCAGATCGCCTGCACGACCAGCAAACCGCTTGCGATCATCACGTCGATAGATTCAACCAGAGCGCCGCCCGTCGTGACGGTGTCATCGAATGCGGCGACGATGTCCCCCTCGAAAACCGGCCCGACCAGCCGGCCTCCCAACCCGTGGCTCTTGTCGGCCTTCCTGACCGAGAAAGCCCTCAGCAAACGGCCGTTCTCGGCAGCAGTCAGAGCCGTTGCCACAGAGATCGGATCGGCCCCCATCGTCATACCACCCACCGCGGTCACTTCTTCTCTCAAGGCCCGCAGCATCGCTCTGCCCACGAGGAGCGCCCCCTCACCGTCGAAGGTCGTCTGCCTTGCGTCCAGATACCAGGAAGACACCTTTCCGGAGCGAAGCGTGAACGGCCCGTCGGACCGCACCGCGTGGGTCCGCAAGTGTTCAACGAGGGTGTCCAACAAATCGCTCAAGAAACCACTCTCCGTGGTCGATATGTCATGTACAACACGAACCGCCTCCCGTGTTAGCCCGACCATAGCGACCGCCCCACCCAGGGCGGTCGCTCCAGTTTACGAGCCGTGGATTCCGGGTTCCCGGTTCCGGGCGCCGGGCCGGACGGAGGCTACTTTCCGAACCGGCGTTCTCTGCGGGCGTAATCCCTCACGGAACGCAGGAAGTCGACGCGACGGAACGCCGGCCAGAACACGTCCACGAACACGTACTCTGCATAGGCGCTCTGCCAGAGCAAGAACCCGGACAGCCGCGACTCCCCCGACGTGCGGATCACCAGATCGGGATCGGGGAGGTCCGCGGTATACAGGTGAGCCTGGACGGAATCGATATCGATGTGGCCGGCGATCTCACCCGCCTCCGCTCCGCCCTCGGCCAGATCCGACACCAGCTCGCGCACGGCGTCGACGATCTCCTGGCGGCCTCCGTACCCGACCGCCATTGTCAGGCGGCGCCCACCGCTCTTGCATCGCTCCTCGAGCGCCTTGGCGGCCGTCACCAGTTCTGCCGGGAGCAGGTCGAGGCTCCCGATGAACCGGACAGCCATGTCCTGTTCGGCGGCCGGTTGCGGCAGCCTCTCGAACAACTCGATGAGAACTTCGAAATACGGTCGCAGCTCCTCGGGAGGCCTCTGCAGATTGTGGGTCGACAGCAGCCATCCGGTGATCGCGGGAACGCGCAGATCATGAGCCCAGCCCAGAAACTCCTCGAACTTGCGCATGCCGACCCGGTAGCTGGCGGTGTAATCGGGAAGGCCCTCGCTCCGCGCGTAGCGGCGGTGTCCGTCGAGGATGATTCCGATGTGACGCGGCACGAGTTCGGGGCTCAGGTCCCTCTCGAGACGTCCCTCGTAGAGTCGATACAAGGGCTTGAGGAGTCGATCACGGGTTGCCATGGCTCGTCTAATCGTACCGGCAGGAGATGACTCACCCGTCGATCACCTGTTCCCGTTTGCAATGGCGGCCCTCGCCCCGGAGAAGTCCCTCACCTCAACCGGCGAGGGGGCTCACCTCGCCGCACAGCGCCTCAACTTCTTCGATCTCTACGGGAACACCGGAAGTGAGATTCACGTTTCCCGTTTCGTTCATCAGAATGTCATCTTCGACACGGATCCCGATGGCTCGAAACTCGGCCGGAACGACGTGCTCGATCGTTTCCGCATCCTCCAGCTCGGCTGCCTCGAGGGCCCTGGCCGCCTTCACGCCGAGCTTCATCCTGCGCGCCGTCCACTCGTCCAGGTCGTACTCGAGGAGGTGGAAGGTTGCGATCTCGCGATCTGGGCGAACGTAGATGCCGGGTTCCACGGTGAACGCCATACCGGGCTCGAGCCGGCGGTGCTCTCCGTCGACCACATAAGTCCCGGCATCGTGGACGTCCATGCCGAGCCAGTGCCCGGTCCCGTGCATGAAGAACTCCCGGTAGTGGTGCATGGCGAGCGAGTCGTCGACTCCCCTCGGGAGCAGTCCGAGATCGACCAGCCCCTCGGTCAGAATGCGAGTACACGTCTCGTGAATTCCGCGCATCGTCGCGCCGGGAACGGCCGCCGCGATACCGGCCCTCTCGGCCGACAGCACGATCTCGTATATCGCTCGCTGAGGACCCGAGAACCGCCCATTGACCGGGAAGGTGCGGGTGATGTCCGCCGAGAAATACCCGTACTCCGCGGCAGCATCGATGAGAAGCAGATCGCCGTCTTGCATCCGGCAGTCGTTGTCGGTGTAGTGAAGGACGGTTGCATTGGCTCCGGAGGCCACGATGGACGGGTAACCATTGCGCGTCGAACCGTTCTGCCGGAACACGAACTCCATGGCAGCCTGAACCTGATACTCGAACAAGCCGGGGGTCGCGAAGCGCATTGCCTCTACATGACCGGCTGCGCTGATCTCGCTTGCTCTTCGAAGCAACTCTGCCTCGGCCGGCGACTTCCGCAGTCGCAGCTCGTCGATGATCGGCGTCGGATCTGTGATCGTGGACGGCACTTTGTATCCGAACCGATCGTGCAGAGGAGGAAGCTTGCCGAGCACGGCAGACATCCGGGCGTCGAGGCGTCCACCCCAGCCGTAGTACAGGCTGGAGTGGCCGATGAGGCGATCCTGCAGGACGGATTCGAGATCATCGATCGGATAGGCGTCGTCGGCGCCGTACCGATCCACGGCCCCCTCGACCCCCGCCCGATATCCGTTCCAAGTTTCCATCTCGCGGTCCCGAGGCCGGACGAAGAGCGTGAAACGGCCGGACTCCAACACGGCAACGGCCTCGGGTTCCGGAAACCCGGTGAGAAAGAAGAACGCCGAGTCCTGACGGAACTCGTGGTCCACATCATCGTTCCGTGTCTGCTCGAATGCTGCAGGAATCACCGCAATGCCGGCACCTACGTGCTGTAGGAACTCCCTGCGGCGATCCGCGTGAATGGTCGAGATCGTGGTCATGCGGTGAGGCTACCTATCTGCCGCGCCGGTGAGGTCCGCGGCCGCCGCCGGGGCGAGCGTGACCGTCAAAGGCAGGTGATCCGATCCGAGGTCGGGGCCGACCGACCTGGCGACGGTGGTCAGGTGCTCGTTGTGGAGCAAGTGATCGATCGGCATCATCAGCAGACCGGTTCCGGCCGGGTAGGTCGCCTGCCAGCCGAACCCGTCCATGGAGTTGACCAGAACGTCACCGAGAGGGCGAAACGCCGACGACCAGGGCGTCGCGTTCAGGTCTCCGGTAACGATCACCGGGCCGTCGATCGTCGCGGCATACCGGGCAACCGCACTCAGGTGCTCGTCGCGGTCGGCGGCGCGGCTCGCGGAGATCGGCGGAAACGGGTGTGCCCCGATGATCACTATCTCTCCATCCCCAAACGGGAGCCTCACCTCGATGGACGATCGGGCCCCGGTGTCGAGCAGGCGGACCTGCGCGGACTCTCTGGTGAGCACCAGTCCGCCTATCGTCGATCCGACTTGAAGGGGCTGGGACTGATTGAACGGCAGCGTCGCTGCGGCGAAGTCGTCCCTCCACGGCTGGCTCGTCTCCCACAGGAACACGACGTCGGCATCGAGGTCGTTCACCCAGTCGATGACCTCCGGCCTGCCCGGGTTCCCGATCTGGACGTTGAAACTGACAACCGTGATTTCCCGGCCCGCCGTCGAGTCGCCGTTGGTCGGTGTGGCCAGAAAGAGCTGGCCGACGGCCGCGCCGTTGACCAATGCGAGCGCGAGAAACGCGAGCGGGGCAAAGCCCCGTCTCGTCAGCGCCAGGGCACCGGCGACGACGGCCAGGATCACGGCGTACTGCATCCGTGGGTGCGAGAGAAGATCGAAGACCCACCAAATACGACCGGCGAGACCGAGAACACTGGCGACTCCGACGACCAGCCCTACGGCGAACAGAACCCGCGCCGCACCGTATCGAAGCGCCCGGCCGGACCCCTCAGAGTTTGGCGTACCAGTCGGCAATCGCCGCGCCGATCTCGTCCGGGGAGTCCTCCTGGATGAAGTGCAGCCCCCGGACGGTCACCTCGGTCTGGTTGGGCCAACTCCTGCACAGCTCCCGCAAACGTCCGGTGAGAATCGAACCGGGCTCCGCATTGATGAACAGCTTGGGAACATCCCCGGCCGCCAGCCAGGCCGAATAGTCGGCCACGACCGCAGCAACGTTCTGCGGTTCTCCCTCAAAGGGGATCTGGCGCGGCCAGGTCAACGTCGGCCGCCGCGCCTCACCCGCCTCGAGGAAAGGCCGCCGGTACTCCTTCATCTCCTGGTCGGTGAGGTCACGCAGGATCGAGTTGGGGAGGATCCTCTCAACGAAGACGTTCTTGACCAGGACGATCTCCTCACCCGCCTCGGAACGCATCGCCCGAAAGATGCTCGTCGCGCCGTCCGGCCAGTCGTCCCAAGACGGCTGACCGACTATCGCCTCCATGTAGGCAATGCCCTTGACCGCGTCACGATGACGGTTCGCCCAATCGAACCCGAGACCCGAACCCCAGTCGTGCACCACCAGCGTGACACCCTCGGTCACGTCCAGTTCGGTGAGCAGCGCATCCAGATACATCCGATGATCGGCGAACGTGTACGAGTTGGGCCCGGCCGGAAAGAGTTTCTCGCTGTCGCCCATCCCGATCAGATCCGGGGCAATGACCCGACCATGCCCCTCCAGGTACGGCATGATGTTGCGCCACAGATACGACGACGTCGGATTGCCGTGGAGGAAGACGATGGGGTCGCCCTTGCCGGCCTCGATGTAGGCCATGCGC